>NZ_LEKG01000259.1:0-6876 GCF_001029515.1 Micromonospora sp. RV43
CGCCCGGCTCAAGCGCCACCGCGGCCTGGCCACCCGCTACGACAAGTTGGCCGTCCGGTTCCAGGCCGTCCTGACCATCACCATCATCTGTGAATGGCTCTGACCGGGCTTATGAAACACGCCTTAGGCCGATGCCGGCGGCCAGTGCCGTGGCGCCAAGTCCGAAGATTCGGGTTAGGTTCGCGCCGGTCACCGGCAGGGACGGTCCCGACGGCGCCTCGGGGCCCGTCCCCACTCCGCCCTCACCACCCGGGTATCCGCCAGGCCGCGACGCCCCAGCTCCAGCCGAGCGGCTGGCCGATGGCCGCGCTGACCCGCTGCTTGGGCGTGGGGCGGAGGGCGACTGTGGCGGCGCCGTGCTCGGGTCGGGTACAGGCGGTGGGGTCGCGGGATCAGGCCCGGGAGGAATCGTCGGGTCCGGATCCGGCGGCGGATTCGTCGGCTCAGGTTCGTGGGTCGGTGTCGGCTCCAGAGCGGGCGGACCGCTCTCGGCCTGGGACGGATTCGGCTCGGGCTGTGTCGTCATGGCGGCCGAGGACGTGCTGGTTTGAGTGGCTTCGGCAAAGGCTGGAGACGGCAAAGCGAATCCCGCCGCAGCCAGTCCGACGATGATAGCGGACCAGCCGGAAAAGCGTTGGATTGTTCCTCTCGGTTGGCGTATCACGAACTAGTCCTCCCCCCGTTGATGTTCTGATGATCGCTGCTCGGCGCAGATTTTGGACTGCGGATGAACCTGTCGGCACGCTAGCGAAAGGCTGTCACGCAAGCCAGCGACAGTTCGAGTTGACTCACCCATCTTCAAGGCTTTTTCGCTGCTCAGGGCAATGGCCGCATCCCCGCAAAAGGCGGGTAGATTCGGCTAGGGCTAGCCGTATGAGTGGACACGAGCGCTGCCGTCATGCTGAGTTGTTAATGCTTGGCGCGGCTCCAAGGACGGGGGAGGGGCACCGCCAATACCGGTCGCGGGACCCGTGACTGGCTTATCACCGTGCCCCGGGAAAGGCTAAGGCCGTCAGCATGAATCGTGTCAGCACATTGATGCCGCAATGCCGAAGTACTGCTCTGGGCGTAGGCGACGGCACTGAGAGTCGCCCCGACGATGCATCGCGACCCAGCTCCCTTACCCACGTGCTGCCCGCGGGTGACGTGGCAGCGGAGCGGAAGCTTCCGCAGCATCCCCGAGATGGCAGGAGCCCGACCATGCTGGCATCGGGACGCCGCCTCACCCGTGTGGGGCTCGGACTCGTTATCGCGACGATGATCGCCGGCGCTGGATGCTCGCAGGCCGAACGAGCCTCGCAGCAGCCGGCTTCTCGCGGGACCTCGTCTGCCGCCGCCCCGTCGAGCGCCGTTTCGCCCTCGACGCCACTGGCGGCTGCGGAAACCTACCGTCACGTCGAAAAGCTGTGCCAGGTGCTCAAGCCCTCTGCGTTGCGCGAGTCGCTCGGGCCCGTCAGTAACGAACGAAGCGAGGTGCGGCAAGCGAGTGCTGACACCAACATGACGTGCACCATGACGGTAGGGCGGTTGCCCGACGGCCTGGTAGTGGTGATCACGGCTACGGTCGGCGGCCCCGCCTCGGGTCAGCCGATGTACGAGGGACTGCGGAGCGTCCAGGAAGACAGCGGCCCGGTCACCGACATCAGCGGCCTCGGCGCAGCTGCCTACACCTACAGCGATGAGCTGACTGGCATCCACGTCGTGACCTACGACGACAACCTCTACCTAACTATCGCGGCAGCCCCGCTGCGCCTCGGCGCGCCCATGCCCCGTGACATCGTCGCTCGCCTTACCAGGGTCGCAGGTACGGCCGTGTCCGCACTACGTGCCTGAACCTCTCCACGCCTGCGCTCCAGCCTCCTGCCATGTGTTCCGCCGTGCCCGACGTACCTGACGAATCTGCCCGGAGGACATCGTGTCCGCGACATCCCTACCCGCCGTGCTGCCCGGATCCGGCGCAACCGATTACGCCCGCTACATGCGCATCGACGACCTGCTGTCCTTGCAGAAGGGACCGGGGGAGTGGGTACACCCTGACGAACTGTTGTTCCAAGTCGTGCACCAGAGCAGTGAACTGTGGCTCAAGCTCACCCGCTCACATCTCGCCAGGGCCCTCGCGCACATAGCCGCAGAGCAACCGTCCGCGGCGGAACTCCTCCTCCGTCGGGCTGCGGAAGCGCTGAGGCTCATCACCGAGCACCTGCGCATCCTGCGGTCACTGCCACCGGCGCAGTTCGCCGTCATCCGGACCGCGCTCGGCAACGGGTCAGGGTTCGAAAGCCCCGGGTGGCGGCTTCTCCGCGAAGCGACCACGGAGCTGGACATCGCGTTCGCCCGGCTGCTGTCCTCGCTGCGCCTCACCCCCATCGACCTGTATCGGGGACAGCCGTCGGACCCGCTGTACCGGCTCGCCGAGGCGCTGGTGGAGCTGGACGAGCGGATCGCGCTGTGGCGCACCGAGCACTACAGCGTCGCCACCCGTGTCATCGGTCAAGGCGTGCTCGGCACGGGCCGTACCCCGGTTGACAGCCTCACCAAGCTCATCGCCCACCGCCGGTTTCCGACGCTGTGGGAAGCCCGCAGCGAACTCACTGAAGCGTTCTCGCGCGTGGCCTGTCCCCGGCAGGTGCAGCCGTGACCGCCGCGGCACTGACCCGACCCGCGTTGCTCCGGCAGCGGTTGGCCACGCCATCCGGCAGCGCCCACCTGGCGGCGTGCAGCATCGCCCCCCGCACCCTCGACCTGGAACAGGCTGTTGCCCGGATGCTCAACGACCTCTCGCGGCCCGGCTTCTGGCAAGCATGCGAGGAGCAGGTCGCCCGGGCCCGCCAGCTGTTCGCCCGCCTCATCGGCGCCGACGCCGACCAGGTCGCGATCCTGCCCAACGCCAGCATTGCCGCGCACCAGGCGGCATCCGGCCGCCGGTGGCGACGACGCCGGGAAATCCTCACCACCCGCGCCGAGTTCCCGGGAATCGCGCACATCTGGATGGCCCAACCCGGTGCGCAGGTGCGCTGGTGTGGCACGCCCGACGGAACGGTGCACACCGGCGACTACCTGTCGGCGATCACACCCCGTACCGCGCTGGTGTCAGTGCCCGCCGTCACCTACCGCGAGGCCATCCGCCTCGACATCGCACGTATCGCCGATGCCGCGCACGACACCGGTGCTGCCGTATTCGTTGACGCCTACCAGGCCGCCGGCGTCATCCCCCTCGACGTCGACGCCCTGCGCTGCGACTACCTCGTCACCGGCACCGGAAAATATCTGCTCGGGCTGCCCGGCCTGGCGTTCCTCTACGTCCGGCATCCTGGCGGACAGCCGCCGGCGCTCACCGGCTGGCTCGGCCGCATCGACCCCCATGCCTTTCGCACCACCGTCCTGGACTCGCCACCGCACGCCCGGCGCTACGAGACCGGCACCCCCGCCGCAGCCGCCGTCTACGCCGCCGTCGCCGGCCTGTCCCTGATCGGTGACCTCAACCTGCGGCAGGTACGCCACCACACCCAGCGGCTCATCGCCATGACCGCGCAGCGGCTGGCCGCCCAGGGCGAGGTCGTGCGTCTGGCCGCCGACGTCAACGCGCAAGGCGCCCACCTGGCGCTCATCGAGCCACACGCGGAGGCGATGGCCGCCTGGCTCGGACACCGCGGCGTCATCACCGCGCCCCGTAGAGGTGTCCTGCGCCTGGCCATGCACGCCTACACCACCAACGAGGACATCGACGCCGTATGCGAGGCGATCGCCGCGTACCGGTGCCGCAGCCGCACCCGCCCTGGAGCGGCCCGATGAATCCCGAGCCGCTGCACCGCTGGCTGGCCCACCGCCGGCCCACCACACACCGCTTCCCTTACGACAGTGTCGTCGACGCCTACCTCTACTACGGCAAGCACTTCATCCCCGAGACGTGGACCACGCCGCTGCGCTCCGCCCGTGAGCGCCTGCCCGAGGTGTCCGGGCCGCGCGCATACCTGGCCGACTTCCTGGCCGTCGCCCTCGACAAGGTCGACGGCAAGTACGACTACCGCACCTACCTCGCCCTGCCCCTCCTACCCATACCTGACGCGGAGAGCAACGCCGGACCGGCAGACCAGCTGCTGGCCCGCCGCGACCACCTGCACACCTTGCTCCTGACGGACCTCATCTCCTTCGAGCTGCGCGCCCTCGACAGCACCGGGGCGCCGCTGCCCCAGATGCGTCCCGACGCGATGGTGGTGAGGAAACGGGTGCGACATGCGGTACGCGCCGCTGCTCCCGCACTGCGCCGGCTCAGCTTCGACATCCCTGCCGCCGGCGATCCGATGGCGCTGGCCCGCCGCCTGACCGCGCTGACCGCGATCGATCGCACCGCGGGTGACCGGCTGATGCTGCGGACCACCATGCTGCCGGTCGAGCGCGTCCACGACGAGTACCTGTTTATCCGGGTCCTGCAAGCCTTTGAGTCCACCCTCGCCCTGCTCGCCGTGGACCTCACCGCGGCCATCACCGCCGTGGACGAAGAACGTCTGCCCGCGGCCGGCACGCGCCTGTCCTTCGCGGCCTCGCTTCTGCGCGAGACCGCACCGCTGTGGTCGCTGTTGGCCACCATGCAACCGGAGGCGTTCCACGCCTTCCGCGTCTACACCGACGGGGCAAGCGCGATCCAGTCCCGCGCCTACAAGCTGGTCGAATCGCTGTGCCGCACACCCGACCCGCAGCGTCTGCACTCGGCGGCGTACCTGTCCGTGCCCGACGTGTACGCCCGCGTCAGCAACGGACAGCGCAGTCTCGACGAAGCCCTCGACGCCATCCGCGCCGACCATCGGGCACTCGCGCAAACGCCCATTCTGGCCGACGGGATGCGGCAGTTCGCCGCCGCCGTGCGCCAATGGCGGCGCACCCACTACCGCCTCGCCGTGCGAATGCTCGGCACCGAACGACCAGGCACCGGCGCCACGCCGGGAACGCCTTACCTCCTCCACGGCCGCGACCAAAAGGTCTTCCGCAACAGCGACGCCCACGATCCTGAGGAGCGGTGACCGATGACTGCGCCATCGACCGTGCGCCGACGGGCGGACATGCCCCACGATCAGCTGCCAGCCCAAGCCCACGCCTTCCTCCGCCAACGGCACAACGAGTTAGGGATGCCCGGCCTCGCGCGCCGCTGGCGAGAGGTGCGCGCCGAGATCCGCGCGAACGGGACGTGGCGGCCGACCTACGACGAGCTGGCCTACGCGGCGCGGGTGGCCTGGCGCAACTCCGGCCGCTGCATCGGCCGGCTGCGCTGGCCCAGCCTCATCGTCCGCGACCGCCGCCACATCACCACCCTGCAAGAGGTGCGGCGAGAACTGGCCGCTCACCTCGACGAAGCCACCAACGGCGGACGGATCCGCTCCGTCATCACCGTCCTCCCACCCGCCACACACACCGGCCCGCCCCCGGTGCGCATCATCAGCCCGCAGTTGGCCCGCTACGCGGCCTGGCAGAGCAGAGACGGCGTCCTCGGTGACCCCACCAACGTGGCCTTGACCCACCTGGCCACCTACCTCGGCTGGTCAGGACCCACTCGGCGTGGCCTGTTCGACATCCTGCCCTGGATCGCCGCCACCAACGACGGGAGACTGCACCTGCTACCGGCCGAGCCGGCGCACATCCTCGAAGTGCCGATCCACCACCCCGATCATCCGTGGATCGCTGACCTCGGACTGCGCTGGCCCGCCGTACCCGTCATCAGCAAGATGGCGCTCCACTTCGGTGGCCTGCAGTTCCCTGCTCCGTTCAGCGGCACCTTCATGGCCTCAGAGATCGCCACCCGCAACCTCGCCGACGCCCACCGCTACCACCAACTCCCCGCCATCATCGCAGGCCTGGGCCTCGACGACCGTGACCGGCTGCGCGCCGACAAGGCTCTGCTCACCCTCCACGAAGCCGTGCTGCACAGCTTCGAAACGGCGGGCGTGTCCATCACCGACCACCACCGCGAAAGCCGGGCCTTTGCCCGCTTCGTGCAGCGCGAGGAAGCAGCCGGCCGCGTCGTGGTCGGTGACTGGAGCTGGCTCAACTCCTACCCGAGGACTCCTCAGGCCCCTCCTGGAGCCGCTACTACCACCCCGGCCAACCCACCCCGGCCCTTGTCGCGGACCCGTACTGCCTCGCCCTCACCGCCGGCCGCCCCAGGCCCGGCCACGAACCCTCACCGCGTCAGCGCGCCGACGTCCCCCCGGCCGCTGCCGCCACACCCAACCACTCAAGGGAGGACACATGTCCACACGCACACCCGCCAGACCCCACCGGCGACTGACGCGCCTGGCCGCGGCAGCCGTCACCCTGATGGCCGTCACCGCCGGCCTCGTCGGTGTCTCCGGGCCCGCCCAGGCTTCCGGCTGCCGCGCCGCACCGTACAGCGCGAAATTCGGGGCCGCCGACTACTTCATGCAGTACGACGGCGTCGAAGTCATCAGCTACCCCAGGTACCCCAGCTACTACCGCACCACCAGCCAGTGCCGCGATATCCAGGTCCGCAACACCGGCGACGGCGTGGACTTCGGCCCCTTCTACGCCTGCGTCAACTTCTACGGACGTGCCACCTGCAACAACTGGACCTACGTGCCCGTCGGCCAATGGCGCAATCTCGCGACCAACGTCAAGGACGGCACCAAGTTCTACGTCTGGGTCCGCATCGACATGGGCAGGTACTACGGATTCAGAGCCGTCGGCGACTGGTGATCGAGCCTGGGGCCCGCGGTTGCGCGGGCCCCAAGCTCCGCACCGCTACAGAGGTTGAAAGGCCAAGGTTCGAGTTATCTCGGTGGCTCGGGTTCGAGGGTCATGCCGGTGCTGGCGAAGAAGCCGGCGAGGAGATCGGTCTGTTGCTGACACGCGCGTAGTCGACGTTTG
>NZ_LEKG01000260.1:0-6868 GCF_001029515.1 Micromonospora sp. RV43
GCGCTCCGGCTCGTACCCCTGGGGTTCGGGGCCCGGGTGGTCGGCGGGCGACGACGCGGCCAGCGCGGCGCCCGGCACCCGCTGCTGCTGTGCCGGCAGCGGCACCGCGTTGCCGGGGGAGATGCCCGGCGCGGGGGCGGGCTGGTAGGCCGGGGCGGAGTCCTCGGACCGGCCCCACGCCTCGGCCGGCGGCCACGGCTCGGGCGACGGTGCGGCCGCACGCTCGTCCTGGTTGCCGCCCCAGCCGGCGGGCGCGTCGGGCGACGGCACGGACACGCTCGCGCGAGCCTCGGCCGGCGCGGCGGCGCCCCAGCCGGGCTGCGCGGGCTCGTCCGACGGCCGCGCGGGCTCGTGCTGCTGCGGTACGGAGGCCGCGCCGCTCCAGGCGCCGGCCTGCTCACCGGAGTCACGCTGCTGCGGTACGGCGGTGCCGTCACCCCAGCCGCCGGCCTGCCGGCTCTGGTTCGGCTCCCAGCCGCCCGGCTGTGCCGCCTCGGCGGGGCTCGCGGCGCGCCCGGCGGCCCAGCCGCCCGAGCGGTCCGGGTCCTCGGTGCGGGCCGGCTCGTCCCAGCCGCCGGACCGGTTCTCGGCCTGCGGGGCGGGCCAGCCGCCGGAACGCTGCCCCTCGTCGTGCTGCGGGCCACCGGTCGCGCGCCAGCCGCCGCTGTCCTCGGCGGAGCGGCTGTCCTGATCGGACTGCTCCGGAGTGGACCAGGCGTTGTCCGGCCGGGCGGCGCCCGGCACGGAGACCGCGGCGGCGGCACGGGCGGGCGGGTCGGCCGGCGGCCAGGTGGCACCGGTCTGCTGACCCGGCGCCCAGGCCGGCTGGCTCTCCCGCGGGTTCCAGCCGCCCGAGCGGTTCGGGTCGTCGGACGCGGCGGGCTGCTCGTCGCGCGGATTCCAGCCGCCGGAGCGGTTCGGGTCGTCCTGCTGCTGTGCGGCGGCCCAGCCACCGGCGCGACCGGAGGCGTCCTCGTGCTGCCCGCCGGTGGGCGCGAAGCCGCCGGAGCGGTGCGGGTCGTCAGCGGGGGCGGGCGTGACCCAGGTCTCGTTCGGCACGGTGGCCGGGGCGGGCACGTAACCGGTGCCGCGGGCGGCCGGGTCACCGGACGGCGACCAGCCCGGCTGCTCGCCGGAGCCCCACCCGGGTCGGTTCTGCTCGGCGGCCCAGGGGGCCTGCGACGGCTCGGCCGGGCTGCCCGGCGGCGTGGCGGCCCAGGCGGGCGGCGCCTGCTCGGCGCCGCGATCAGGGCCGGACTGCTCCTGGTTGCCCCAGGAGGGGCCACCGGAACCGGCCCAGGCGGGGTTGCCCTGGTCGTTGCCGCCCCAGGCGGGCTGCGGGACCTGGGCGGTCGCCCGCCCGGTCACCGGCTGCCCGGCGGGCGGGGCCCACGCGGGTGGCTGGTCGTCGTTCGCGGCCCAGGCCGGGGCCGGCTGCGCGGGCCGACCGGCCGGCGGGGGCGGTGCCCAGCCGAGGTCGGGTGCGCCGTTGTACCCGTTGTCCTGCTGCGCCGGCTGATCGCCGTACGGCACCGGTCCGCCGGTGCCCGGCGACACCTCGCCCGGCTCCTGGCCGGGGCGGTGCGGAGCCTCGGACGTCATGGGTGCGCCTCCTCCATCACAGGTCGGCCGCCGATGCCGGTCGGGGGAACCGTCGGCACGGCTGCCGGCGTCGCCGGCGGGTACCGGCCGTGCGGGCTCCCCGCACCGTATCCGGTGGTCGCCCGGGGCCGCCCGGGGGAGCATCAGCGGTCACCGAAAGTCACCGGACGACGTCGATGGGTTTCGTTGTCCCGCGTCCGTCCGGAGTCAGCCGGTTGGCGACCGTGCCAACCGTACCGGGCGGTGGAGCGAGGTGGAATCCCGGTGCCGACCGACACCGATACGCCGAAGACCCGCCCGGTGCCGGGCGGGTCTTCGGACTGGAGGAGGTGAGAAAGGTCGATGGCGTCAGCTCATGTGACGCTGGGCGATGGCGAGAAGCTCCTCGCGGACCGCGGGCGAGTTGGCGGAGCGCAGCGCGTGCTCGATGGCGCGGGCGCGGCGGTTGGCGTCGCGGCGGGTGCGGATTCGCTCGATCATGCTCATCTCGGGTCTCTCCTCCTGGCTATTCGGTTGTCAGCCCCTTGATGTCTCTATTTAAGCGCACCGGGACGCCCATCGCCATCGATTATTAGGTGAGCTGAACCACGTACCTACGGATCGTAGGTGTTCACACCCTCAGATCCGACGAATCCGTTCCCAAAAAAGTCACGGCCGGTGTGCCGGGCGTTCACCCGTGGCACACCGGCCGTGACCGGAGCGGCGGTGCGTCAGGTCCAGGCGAGCAGCGCCGCCTCCGGGTCGGCCAGGAAGTCCCCGATGTCGCGGAGGAACTTCGAACCCAGCTCACCGTCGATGATCCGGTGGTCGAAGGACAGGCCCAGCGTGGTCACCAGGCGCGGCTTCACCTTGCCCTTGTGCACCCACGGCTGCTCCCGTACCGCGCCGAAGGCGAGGATCGCCGACTCACCCGGGGGCAGGATGGGCGTACCGGTGTCGACGCCGAAGACACCGACGTTGGTGATGGTGAGCGTGCCGCCGGACATGTCCGCCGGGGACGTCTTGCCCGACTTCGCGGTCTGCACCAGTTCCGTCATCGCGTCCGCCAGCTCGCGCAGCGAGAGCCGCCCGGCGTCCTTGATGTTCGGCACGATCAGGCCGCGCTCGGTGGCCGCCGCGATGCCGAGGTTGACGTACTCCTTCACCACGATCTCGTCGCCGGCCCAGGTCGAGTTGACCATCGGGTGCCGCTTGACGGCCAGGAGCACCGCCTTGGCGACCAGCAGCAGCGGCGAGACGCGCACGTCCCGCCACTCGCGCCGGTCACGCAGCCGGTCCAGCGCCTTCATCGCCCGGGTCACGTCGACGGTCAGGAACTCCGTCACGTGCGGGGCGGTGAACGCCGAGCGGGCCATGTTCTCCGCGGTGAGCTTGCGTACCCCCTTGACCGGGATGCGCTGCTCGCGGTCCGCGCCGAAGCTCGCGGCCGACGCGGCAGGCGCCGCGACCGTCAGCGGCTCGGCCGCCGCCGGGGTCGCGCTCGCCGCCCGCTGTACGTCCTCACGGGTGATCGAGCCGAGCGGACCCGAGCCGGTGAGCGTGGCCAGGTCGATGCCGAGATCCTTCGCCAGCTTGCGGACCGGCGGCTTGGCCAGCACCGGACCGCTGACCCGGCCGTTGCCGTTGACCGCCTGCGCCGGAGCGGGCGCCACCGGCGCGGGAGCGACAGGCGCGGGTGCCACCGGGGCGGCGGCCTGAACCGGTGCCGCGGCCGGCGCGTCGCCCTTGCGCGGGCGGCGCTTGGCCGGGGCGTTGCGCGGGCCGTAGCCGACCAGCACGGCGGTACGCCCACCCGGGGCGACGCCACCGATCAGGCCCGGCTCGACCATGCCCTCGGCCGGCGCGACCTGGACCGCTGCGAGCGACGCTGCCGACGGGGCGGGCAGCTCCGACGCCGGGGTCGCGGTCGTCGACTCCTCGATCGGCCCGGCGTTCGGGTCGGTGTCGATCGCGATGATCGGTACGCCGACCTCGACCGTCGACCCCTCCGGATGGAAGATCGCCTGCACCCGGCCAGCCCACTTCGCCGGGATCTCGACCGCCGCCTTGGCGGTCTCCACCTCGACGATCGGCTGGTTCAGCTCGATGTCGTCGCCGACCTTGACCAGCCAGGCGAGGATCTCGCCCTCGGTCAGGCCCTCGCCCAGGTCGGGAAGGTTGAACTCCTTGATCCGGGACATGCCGCTCACCAGCCGAACGTGCGGTCGACGGCGTCGAGCACCCGGTCCAGGTCGGGCAGGTACTCCTCCTCCACCCGGGCAGCCGGGTAGGGAGTGTCGAAGCCGGTCACCCGCAGCACCGGGGACTCCAGGGAGTAGAAGCACTCCTCGGTGATCCGGGCCGCGATCTCCGACCCGAGACCCAGGTTGCCCGGGGCCTCGTGCACGACCACGCAGCGGCCGGTGCGCCGCACCGACTCGTACGCGGCGGTCAGGTCCAGCGGCGAGATCGTGCGCAGGTCGATGACCTCCAGCTCGCGGCCGTCCTCTGCGGCGGCGGTGGCCGCGTCGAGCGCGGTGCGGACCATCGGGCCGTACGCCAGGACCGTCGCGTCGGTGCCGGGCCGCGCGACCCGGGCCGAGTGCAGCGGGTACGCGTCGGCGATCGGCGCGTCCAGGTCCACCGGACCCTTCTCCCAGTAGCGCCGCTTCGGCTCCAGGAACACGATCGGGTCGTCCGACGCGATCGCCTGCTGGATCATCACGTACGCGTCCTGCGGGTTCGCGCAGCTCACCACCTTGAGACCGGCGGTGTGCGCGAAGTACGCCTCGGGCGACTCGGAGTGGTGCTCGACAGCGCCGATGCCGCCGCCGAACGGGATGCGGATGACCATCGGGATCCGCACCTTGCCCTGCGAGCGGTAGTGCATCTTCGCCACCTGCGACACGATCTGGTCGTACGCGGGGTAGACGAAGCCGTCGAACTGGATCTCGCAGACCGGCCGGAAGCCGCGGATGGCCAGGCCGACGGCGGTGCCGATGATGCCGGACTCGGCCAGCGGGGTGTCGATCACGCGCTGGTCGCCGAAGTCCTTCTGGAGGCCGTCGGTGATCCGGAACACGCCGCCGAGCTTGCCGACGTCCTCGCCCATGATGACGACCTTGGGGTCGTTCTCCAGGGCCCGCCGCAGGCCGGTGTTGAGCGCCTTGCCGAGGGTGAGCGTCTCCGTGGCCATCAGTGCGCGCTCCCCTCGAAGGACTCCATGTACTGCGTGAACCGGGCCCGCTGCTCGTCCAGTTCGGGAGAGCCGTTGGGGTAGACGTGGTCGAACATGGTCACCGGCTGCGGGTCGGGCATGGCGAGCACGCGCTCGCGCAGGTGCACCGACTCGGTGCGGGCCTGCTCGTCGACAGCGGTGAAGAACGACTCGTCGGCGATCTTCTGCTTCGTCAGGAACGCCTTCATCCGGGCGATCGGGTCCTTCGCCTGCCACGCCTCGACCTCGCTGGCGATGCGGTAGCGGGTCGGGTCGTCGGAGGTGGTGTGCGCGCCCATCCGGTAGGTGTACGCCTCGATCAGGCTCGGGCCCTGGCCGTTGCGCGCGTTGTCCAGCGCGTGCCGGGTCACCGCGTACGACGCGAGCACGTCGTTGCCGTCCACCCGGACGCCGGGGAAGCCGAACCCGCCGGCCCGCCGGTACAGCGGCACGCGGGTCTGCCGCTCCAGCGGCTCGGAGATGGCGTACTGGTTGTTCTGGCAGAAGAACACCAGCGGGGCGTTGAAGACGCTGGCCCAGACGAACGACTCGTTGACGTCGCCCTGGCTGGTGGCGCCGTCGCCGAAGTAGGCGATGACCGCCTCGCCGTCCTCGCCGCCGGTCTTGCCGTCCATGGCGACACCCATGGCGTACCCGGTCGCGTGCAGGGTCTGCGCCCCGATCACGATCGTGTACATGTTGAACTTGAACTCGTTCGGATCCCAGCCGCCCTGGTCGACGCCGCGGAACAGGCCCAGCGGCATGATCGGGTCGATGCCGCGGCAGTAGAGCACGCCGTGCTCGCGGTAGGTCGGGAAGGCCATGTCCTGCGTACGCAGCGCCCGGCCGGAGCCGACCTGCGCGGCCTCCTGGCCCAGCAGGCTGGCCCACAGTCCCAGCTCGCCCTGGCGCTGCAGAGCGGTGGCCTCGGCGTCCAGCTTGCGGACCAGCACGAGGTCGCGGTACAGCCCGCGGTACTCCTCGTCGGTGAAGTCGACGCGGTACTCGGTCCCGTCCGGGCCGAGCGCGCTCTCGATCCGCTCACCCTCGGGGGTGAGCAGTTGTACGAGTTCCGGTTCACCGGTCGCGGCGGCGCGCCTGGTGCGGGGTGCGGCCCGCTTGCTGCGGGTGGCGGCCCCGGGGTCGCCCTTTGCCATCCGTCTCTCCCTGTCTGTCTGCGCCGGCGCCGGGGGTTACCCGAGCCGAGCACCTCGTGCGCCCGCCCGGCTGGTGCCGGGTCGGTCCCTGGCGACCGCGCCTGACCCCGGTAGGGGTTGCCGCGCGGCGTGAGCCGGAGTCGGTCGGGGACAGACCCAGGCCCGGGAGCGCCGGCGCCGTTCCGCACCAGCCGCGGGGTACGCGGAGGTGGCGGCTGCGTTGCCGTCGTGTCTGAATGATTGCAGAGGAGGTGAGCGGGCCCACAGTATGGCCTCCCTCGCCAGGGAGGTTCGATCGGGTTCACGACGGATAGGCGCTTTTGTCCGCAGTGGCGGGTGTGGCCGACGTACAAAATGTGTGTCGACACGCGGTTGCGGCTGGTGAACTGAGCGTCACTGGGTCAAGCTTGCGGTGAGCTGTTGCGCGGCATTTGTCCGAATATCCGCGCGTGCTCTTCGTCCGTCCGTGCGTGAGGAGTGTGCCGGTGTCCGAACCAGAGGGTCCGCCCGGTACGCCCTTCCTCGGCCGGCACCGGGCGCTGCCCGCCTCCCCGTACCGCCGGGTCGTGGGCGCCCACCGCGCCGCCGGAACGGGCGGTCCCAGCCGCGGCTACCTGCTCACCGTGGCGTTGCTCGCCGGCACCGCGTCGATGCCGATCCTCGCCGCGATCAGCACCGGGTCGGCCACCGTCGGCAACAGCGCCCTCCCCGACACCAGCACGCCGTTCCTGCCGACCCCCTCGGTCGGCCCGGTGGTCATCCCGATGCCCCAGGGCACCCAGGCCCCGGCGCCGTCCACGCCCACGCCCGCCGTCGACGTGACATCGGTGCCCCCGGCGCGGCCGGTGCTCCCGGCGGCACCGGCCGCGCCGGGGGCACCGATGTCACGTCGACGGCGGGCGTGGGCGTGGAC
>NZ_LEKG01000261.1:0-6849 GCF_001029515.1 Micromonospora sp. RV43
GTGTCGACCGGCCCCCCGCTCGCCGGCCGAGGAGCCGGTCGACACCGTGCCGGTCGAGACCGTGTTCGTCGACTCCGGACCGGCCGACTCCGGACGGTCCGACTCCGGACCGGCCGACCCCGGACCGGCCGGATCCGGACCGGCCGACACCGGACCCGACCCGATCGACGTGGCGCTGGACGACCCCGCGGACGCGCCGCGGCGCTCCGACGCGCCGCCGACCGCCGAGGAACTGGACGAGGCGATCTTCGGCCCGCCCGGCGCGGCCGAGCCGGACGAGCTGGCCAGCCCGATCAGCGGCGTCGGCATCACGCTGCTCGTCACCGACCTGGACCGGTCCCTCGACTTCTACCGAGAACTCGGCTTCGACGAGCTGGACCGGGGCGAGGGCAACGCCGTGCTCTCTTCCGGGCCGACCCGGCTGGTGCTGCGCCGGGTGACCGGCGCCGCCCCGATCAGCCGTCGCCTGGTGCACGTGAACCTGGAGGTGGACGACATCCAGGGGGCATACGAGCGGTTGCGCGACTCCGGCGTCCGGTTCACGTACGCCCCGCGCGTCGTCAACCGGGGCACCAAGCTGGAGGTGTGGGCGGCTGCCTTCCGCGACCCCGACGGCCACGGCGTCGCGCTGACGCAGTGGCGCACGCTCGCCCAGGTGTAAGGAAGGGCCCCTTCTTAACGCCTCAGGTAGAGGAAGGGGCCCCTCTTAACACGCGCAACCGCGCGACGGCGCTCAGCCGAGGATGACCCGCCGCACGTGCAGCGCGTACGCCCACACCAGCGCGAACATCACACCCAGCGCGAACAGCGACCAGTGCAGCAGCCCGGAGAGCAGCAGCAGTCCCTGGATCACGGTGCCGGCGTGCCACGCCCACGGGCGGCGCATAATGCCGGCGAGCACCACACAGGCGACCGCCAGCGCCACGATCGCGCCGATCGCCGCGCCGCTCAGGTCACCGCCGACCACCCGGATCGGCTGGATGGCCAGCAGCAGCACCAGCGCCTCCAGCGACATCGTGCCGGCGCCGAGTCCGCGCACTGCCTTGTCCGGGTTCCGCAGCCCGGACCGCCGCACGCCGCCCACCGGCTCCGAGCCGCCCACCGGCTCCGAGCCGCCCACCGGCTCCGAGCCGCCTGCCTGCTCCGAACCGGCCGCCTGTTCCGGACCGACCAGCCGCTCAACGCCGCCCGCCTGCTCCGGATCGGACAGCTGCGCCGGCCCCGTCGCCTGCTCAGCGCCGGTCGGCCGCTCAGTGCCGGTCGGCTGCTCCGGGCCGGTCGTCTGCTCCGGGCCGGTCGGGCGCTCAGCGCCGGTCGGCCGCTCAGCGCCGGTCGGGCGCTGCTGCGGGCCGGTCATCGCTTGAGCAGCCGGCGGGCGTCGGCCACTGTCACCACCGATCCGGTGATCAGCACGCCCACCCCGGACAGTTCGCCCGGCACGTCCGACTCGGTCTCCGCCACTGCCGCCTCGATGGCGTCCGGCATGTCCCGGGCCACCTGCACCCGCTCCGGCCCGAAGATCTCCCGCGCCAGCGCCGCCAGCTCGTCCACCGGCATCGTCCGGGCCGAGCTGTTCTCCGCCACCACGATCGAGTCGAGCACCGGTTCGAGCAGTTCCAGAAGGCTCGCCGCGTCCTTGTCGCCGAGCACCGCCAGCACGCCGACGAGCTTGCTGAACGCGAACTCCTCCTGCACGGCGGCGACTGTCGCGGCCATCCCGTGCGGGTTGTGCGCGCCGTCGAGCAGCACCGTCGGGGCGCTACGCACCCGCTCCAGCCGGCCCGGCGAACTGGTCGCGGCGAATCCCTCACGGACCGCCTCGATGTCGAGCTGCCGCCGGGCGCCGGCACCGAGGAACGCCTCCACCGCCGCAAGCGCCACCGCCGCGTTCTGCGCCTGGTGCGCGCCGTGCAGCGGGATGAAGATCTCCTCGTACACCCCGCCCAGGCCCTGGATGGTCAGCACCTGGCCACCGACCGCGACCGCGCGGCGCAGCACGCCGAACTCGGCGCCCTCGCGCGCGACGGTGGCGTTGACCTCGGCGCAGCGTTCCAGGATCGGTCGGGCCGCCTCCTCCTCCTGCGCCGCCGCGATCACCGTGGCACCGGGGTGGATGATGCCCGCCTTGTGCAGCGCGATGTCCTCGATCGTGTCGCCGAGCCACTCGGTGTGGTCCAGCCCGATCGGGGTGATCACGGCGACACCGGCCTGGATCACGTTCGTCGCGTCCTCCGCGCCGCCGAGCCCGACCTCCACCACCGCCACGTCGACCGGGGCGTCGGCGAACGTGGCGAACGCCAGCGCCGTGGTCATGTCGAAGTACGTCAGCGGCTCGGCGAACCGCTGGTCGACCAGCTCGGCCAGCGGCGCGATCTCACGGTACGTGGACACGAACCGGTCCTCGCCCACCGGCTCGCCGTCCAGGCTGATCCGCTCCCGGACGGTCTCCAGGTGCGGGCTGGTGTAGCGGCCGGTGTGCAGCCCGAACGCCCGCAGCAGCGAGTCGATCATGCGGGCCGTCGAGGTCTTGCCGTTGGTGCCGGTCAGGTGGATCGACGGGTACGCCCGCTGCGGGCTGCCCAGCAGGTCGAGCAGGGTCTCGATCTTCTCCAGCTCGAAGTGCATCCGGGTGAAGCCGCGCGCGTTGAGCGCGGCCTCCACCTCGGCGAACTCGGTGCGGTCGGTGCGGTCGGTCATGCGGAGCCATCTTTCGTTCGCGACTGCGGGGCTCGCAACCCCGGCTCACTCCTCGCGCTCACGAGGGCAACGCCTCCAGGGCGGCGTCGATCCGGACCAGGTCCGCCTCGGCCACCGCCAGCCGTTCGCGGATCTTCGCCACCACCGGCTCGGGCGCCTTGCCGACGAACGCCGGGTTGTCCAGCTTCGCCCGCGCCTGGGTGGCCTCCTTCTCGGCCGCCGCCCGGTCCTTGGTGAGCCGGGCGCGCTCGGCGGCCACGTCGATCGAGCCGCGGGTGTCGAGCGCGACGCTCACCGCGCCGGGCATGGCCAGCGTGGCGCCGGCCTGGAAGTCGTCGCCGGGCGCGTCGAGCCGGGCCAGCGAGCGCACCAGCGGCTCGTGCGCCGCGATGCCCGCGCCGGCCAGGCCGTCGAGGCGCGCGGCGACCCGCTGGGTCGGCCGCAGCCCCTGGTCCGACCGGAACCGCCGGACCTCGGTCACCACCCGCTGAAGGGTGCCGACTTCGCCCTCCGCGGCGTCGTCGATCAGGGTACGGTCGGCGACCGGCCAGGACGCCGTCAGGACGGTCTCGCCGCCGCTCAGCGCGGCCCACAGCTCGTCGGTGACGAACGGGATGACCGGGTGCAGCAGCCGCAGGAGCTGGTCCAGCACGTGGCCCAGCACCCGGCGGGTGGCGTCGGCGGCGGGGCCACCCTCGGCCAGCACCGGCTTGCTCAGCTCCACGAACCAGTCGCAGACGTCGTCCCACGCGAAGTGGTAGAGCAGGTCGCAGACCTTCGCGAACTCGTACGCCTCGAACTGCTCGTCGACCTCGGCGGTGACGTGCGCCAGCCGGGACAGGATCCACCTGTCGACGGTGGAGAGGTCAGCGGCGGCCGGCAGCGGGCCGTCGGTGTGCGCGCCGTTGAGCAGCGCGAACCGGGTGGCGTTCCAGAGCTTGTTGCAGAAGTTGCGGGAGCCCTGGCACCACTCCTCGCTGACCGGCACGTCCTGGCCGGGGTTGGCGCCCCGGGCCAGCGTGAACCGGGTGGCGTCGGCGCCGAACCGGTCGATCCAGTCCAGCGGGTCGACCACGTTGCCGAACGACTTCGACATCTTCTTGCCGTGCTCGTCGCGGACCATGCCGTGCAGCGCCACCACGTCGAACGGCTGCACGCCGTCCATCGCGTACAGGCCGAACATCATCATCCGGGCGACCCAGAAGAACAGGATGTCGTAGCCGGTGACCAGCACGCTGGTCGGGTAGAACTTCGCCAGGTCCGGGGTGCGCTCGGGCCAGCCGAGCGTGGAGAACGGCCACAGGCCGCTGGAGAACCAGGTGTCCAGCACGTCCTCGTCCTGCCGCCAGCCCTCGCCGGACGGCGGCTCCTCGTCCGGGCCGACGCAGACGATCTCGCCGTCCGGGCCGTACCAGACGGGGATGCGGTGGCCCCACCACAGCTGGCGGGAGATGCACCAGTCGTGCATGTTGTCGACCCAGGCGAAGTAACGCTTGGCCAGCTCGGCCGGCTCGATCTTCACCCGGCCGTCGCGCACCGCGTCACCGGCGGCCTTCGCGAGCGGGGCGGTGTTGACGAACCACTGCAACGACAGGCGCGGCTCGACTGTCGTCTTGCACCGCGAGCAGTGCCCCACCGCGTGCAGGTACGGCCGCTTCTCGGCCACGATCCGACCCTGCTCGCGCAGCGCCGCGACGATCGCCGGGCGGGCCTCGTACCGGTCCAGGCCCTGGAACGGGCCGGGCGCGGTGATGACGCCGCGCTCGTCCATGATCGTCAGCGACGGCAGGTCGTGCCGCTGGCCGATCTCGAAGTCGTTCGGGTCGTGCGCCGGGGTCACCTTGACCATGCCGGTGCCGAAGCTCGGGTCGACGTGCTCGTCGGCGACGATCGGGATCCGCCGGTCGGTGAGCGGCAGCTCCACCTCGGTGCCGATCAGGTGCCGGTAGCGCTCGTCGTCCGGGTGCACCGCCACCGCGGTGTCGCCGAGCATGGTCTCCGCCCGGGTGGTCGCCACCACGACCTCGTCGCCGTAGCGGATCGAGACCAGCTCGCCCTCGTCGTCGGTGTGCTCCACCTCGATGTCGGACAGCGCGGTGAGGCAGCGCGGGCACCAGTTGATGATCCGGTTGGCCCGGTAGATGAGCCCGTCGTCGAAGAGCTTCTTGAACATGGTCTGCACGGCCCGGGACAGGCCCTCGTCCATGGTGAACCGCTCGCGGTCCCAGTCGACCGCGTCGCCCAGCCGGCGCATCTGGCCGAGGATCGCGCCGCCGGACTCGGCCTTCCACTGCCAGACCCGCTCGACGAACTTCTCCCGCCCGAGGTCGTGCCGGGACAGCCCTTCACCGGCGAGCTGCCGCTCGACCAGGTTCTGGGTGGCGATGCCGGCGTGGTCCATGCCCGGGAGCCAGAGCGCCTCGTAGCCCTGCATCTTCTTGCGCCGGGTGAGCGCGTCCATGAGCGTGTGCTCGAACGCGTGACCCATGTGCAGCGAGCCGGTGACGTTCGGCGGCGGGATGACGATGGTGAACGGCGGCTTCTCGCTGTCCGCCGACGCCCGGAAGTGCCCACCGGCTACCCACTGCTCGTACCGTCGCTGCTCTACCTCGCCGGGCTGGTACTGGCCGGCGAGGGTCGGGGCGTCGGGGCGTCGGGCATCCAGTCTCTCGGTCACCCTGAAAGTCTACGGAGCGCTTTCGGGGACCCGGCGTGCACCACCTGTGATTCGCGTACGGTGGCGGTCATGTCCGACGCGCATCTCACCGAGCGCCCGGTCGACGGGGGTTCCGATCCGTTCGAGCTGACCGAAGAGCCGATCGAGCTGAGCCGCCGCGATCCCGCGCAGGAGCCCGAACGCCGTCCCGTCTCCCGACGCCGGAAGATCGTCATGGCCGCTCTCCTCGCGGCCGGGCTCGCCGGCGCGGGCGCGCTCGGGCTGGGCGGCTGGCGGGTGCTCCAGCAGAAGGACACGACTCTCGGCCAGCCGGCCGAGGTGGCCGGGCTGGTACGCGACGACAGCGAGCGGGCCCGCAGCACCGCCGACTACCTGCGCGACGGACTGGCCGCCGACATCGAGCTGGACCGCGGCTACGGCGCCGTCTACTCCGACGGCGGGGACGCCAAGCGTTCGGTGCTGCTGTTCGGCGGCACCACGCTGCTCTGGCAGCCCGAACGTGACCTGGACACCCTGTTCGGCCTGATGGCCGACGAGACAGGCCGGGTGGCAGGGCTGCGCGAGGTGGACGCGGGCCGCCTGGGCGGCGTGATGAAGTGCGGTACGACGAGCGGCGACGGTGGCGACTTCGCGGTGTGCGGGTGGGCCGACCACGGCAGCGTCGTGATGGGCATGTTCCCGGGCCGCCGGGTCGACGACGCCGCGGCCCTGTTCCGCGACATCCGCGAGTCCGTCCAGAGCCGCTGACCCGCGACCTCGGCGCTCACTCGTCCACGCCGGTACGACGAGGTGCCCACACACGCCTTGCCCCGTCCCCGCCACGTCGCGGTGTCGGCGACCCCCTGTCCCCTCCCATGCCACCAGTTCCGGGGTAACGGCTCCCAGCCCTCCTGTTCGCGGGAGGTGGCTGGATGCCGGGCAGTCCGTCCCGCCACTTCGGGGAAGTGGTGGGCCGGTTCGCCAGCTCGGGGTAGTGGCTGGATCCGGGCGTTCCGTTGCCGCCACTTCGGCGTAATGCTGACCGGCACACCAGTTCGGCGAAGTGGCTAGGTCCGGGGTACTCCGTTGACGCCACCTGGGGGAACCTGCTGCTGGTTCGCCATCTCGGCGAGGTAGCCGGATGCCGGGCCGTCCGTCGCCGCCACTTCGGGGAAGTGGCGGGCCGGTTCGCCAGCTCGGGGAAGTGGCTGGATCCGGGGCACCTCGCCACCGCTACTTCGGGGAAGTGGCGGCCTGGTTCGGCGTTTCCGGGAAGTAGCGGGCGGTACGGCTAGCCGGTGCAGTGCGGGCAACGGGGTGGGCAGTCCATCGCTCACGCGCGTCCGGGGCCGGCTTTGCGGCCGGTCTGGTGGTGTTTTCCGGGGGGCAACGCAATTCAGGGCCACCCCGCATGGGGTGGCCCTGAATTGGAAGATTGTCCGGCGGTGTCCTACTCTCCCACACCCTCCCGAGTGCAGTACCATCGGCGCTGGAGG
>NZ_LEKG01000262.1:0-6835 GCF_001029515.1 Micromonospora sp. RV43
GGCTGACGGTCGTGTCGATCGCGGCGGTCCTGCCCGGCGCGGCGTCGGCCGCGCCGTCGTGGAAGGGCCTGACCGGCCCGGCCGGGACCGGGTTGCAGGCCTGCGTGGCGCAAGCGAAGACGCAGCGTCCCTCGTCCTGGACGTGCATGGCCCGCGACTAACGATCTTGCGAAAACTGGCGTTAAGAACTTGGGTTGAGGTCAGGTCCGGCGGAGGGGGTATTGGACGTGGTGGATGTCGCGTAGTTTGATCGTCCATGTTTGGTGTGGGCGAGCAGGTCGGAGATGGGAACGAGAGGTCGTTCCTGTCGGCGCGGCAGGTCGCGGCGTACGGGTGTTTCGAGGGTCCGCCGTCGGTGGAGGATCTGGAGCGGTTCTTCTTCCTCGATGACGCTGACCGGGTGTTGCTGGCCAGGCGTCGGGGTGACGGCAACCGGCTGGGGTTCGCGTTGCAGTTGACGACGGTGCGGTATCTGGGCACGTTCCTGGACGATCCGATCGATGTGCCGTCGGTGGTGCTGGACATGCTGGCCGCCCAGCTGGAGATCGCGGACGCCTCGTGTGTAAAGAGGTACGTGGAGCGGGCGAACACGAAATGGGAGCATCGCCGGGAGATCATCGTGGCGGACGGGTGGCGGGAGTTCGCTGACGTCCGCGAGGACCTGACCGCCTGGATTGATCATCGGGCGTGGACTACGGGCGCGGGCCCGAAGGTGATCTTTGATGGGGTGCTGGCGTGGTTGCTGGCCCGCCAGGTGCTGCTGCCTGCGGTACGGGAGCTGGAGCGCCTGGTGGCCCGGGTGGTCCGCCTGTCACACGAGCGGCTGTGGACGACCCTGGCGGCGAAGGTGACCGCGCGGCAGGCCGGTCTGCTCCTGAACCTGGTCGAGGTGCCGCCGGGGCGGCGGGTCTCGCCGCTGGAGAAGCTACGCCAGGGTCCGGTCGACCGCACCGGCAAGGCGATGGCCGGCGCGTTGAAGCGGGTGGCTGAGGTCGCCGAGATCGGTCTCGGGGAGGTGGACCTGGGTGTGGTGCCGCGGCGGCGGGTGGTGGACCTGGCCCGCCGCGGTATGGCGGCGAATGCTACGGACCTGCGCCGGACGAGTCCGTACCCGAAGCGGCTGGCGACGTTGTTGTCGACGGTGGTGTACCTGGAGGCCAAGGCCACCGATGATGCCTTGGAACTCTTCGATGTGATCATGACGAGCGAGTTGCTCGCCCGCGCCGAGCGTCAGTCCAACGCCGACAAGGCCAAGCGGTACCCGCGGGTGGCCCGTGACGCGTCCAAGCTGGCTGCGGCGGTGGCGGTGCTGCTGGAGTCCGAGGATTGGGGCGAGGATCTGACGGTCGCGCGGTTGTGGGACGCGATCGAGGACGTGGCTTCCCGGGCGGAGCTGCGCGGCGCGGTCGAGCGGGTGCACCAGGCGGTGCCGCCGGGCGTCGATCCGGACGGTGAGTGGCGGGCGGCGTTGTTGACCCGCTATCCCCTGGTAAGGAGGTTCATTCGGCTGCTGGCCACCACCATCGATTTCGGGGCCACCACGGACGCCGCGCCGGTGCTGTACGCGCTGACCAGTCTGCCGGACCTGCTCGACGCCGACGCGACCAAGCGGGTGCCGGCCGGTTATCTGGACGCCCGCAAGGTCGTCATCGAGGTGATCACCCCCGGTTGGCGGGACCTGGTGCTGCGCAAGGACCGGCCGGCGGAGACGGTGGACAAGGTCGCCTACGTGTTCTGTGTGCTCGACCAGTTCCACCAGCGGCTACGCCGCCGTGACATCTTCGCCGCCGCCTCCTCACGCTGGGCCGACCCGCGGGCGCTGCTGCTGTCGGGTGCGGCGTGGCAGGCCCGGCGCGCGGACCTGCTGGACTCCCTCCAGCTCCCCGACGACCCGGCCGGCCTCCTCGACGTTTACGCGGCCGAGCTGGACGGCATGTAGAAGCACATGGCGCAGCGGGTAGACGTCGGGGATGTGACGGTCGACGACGAGGGCCGGGTGCGCGTCGCCGCGGTGAGGGCTGTGCCCGAGCCGGACTCCCTGGCCGAGCTGCGGGAGCGCTGCGAGGCGATGATGCCAGAGGTCGACATCGGCGAGCTGCTGCTGGAGGTGATGGGCTGGCAACCGGGCTTCGCCGCCGCCTACACCCACGTCTCCGGCGGCGCCCGCCTGGACGCCGGCATGGACCTGACCCTCGCGGCGGTGCTCACCGCCCAAGCCCTCAACGTCGGCTGGAAGCCGGTCATCACGCCGGGGAACCCGGCGCTGACCCGCTCGCGGATCAGCCACGTGTACCAGAACTATGTCCGCGCCGACACCCACGCCGTGGCCAACGCGGTGCTGATCAGCGGGCAGGCCGGGATCGGCACGGCCGAGGTGTGGGGCGGCGGGCTGGTCGCCGCCGTCGACGGCACCCGGTTCGTGGTGCCGGTGCGCTCGATCCACGCCCGGCCGAACCCGAAGTACTTCGGCCGCAAACGCGGCGCCACCTACCTCAATATGATCAACGATCAGGGGGTGGGGATCGCGGGCATGGTGTTGTCCGGCACCCCGAAGGACTCCCTGTACGCGGTGGACCTGATGTACCGCCGCGACGGCGGGGCACGGCCGGAGGTGTTCGTCTCCGACACCGGCTCTTACTCCGACATGGTGTTCGGCCTGCTCAAGCTCCTCGGCGTGGACTACCGCCCGGAGCTTGCCGGGCTGCCCGACCAGAAGCTGTGGCGGGTCAACCCGAGCGCCGACTACGGGCCCCTGAACACCGCGGCGCGCGGAAAGGTCGACCTGGCGAAGATCCGCCGGCACTGGCCGGACATCTGCCGGATCGCCGCCTCGGTGCACTCCGGCGCGATCAGCGCCTCCGACGTGATGCGGATGCTTCAGCACGGCGGCAACCCCACCCAGCTCGGCGACGCACTCGCGCATTTCGGCCGGATCTTCAAAACGCTGCACGTACTGTCCTACGCCGACCGGGAGGGCTACCGGCGCGACATCAAGCGGATCCGCAACCTCCAGGAGGAACGCCACGGCCTCGCCAAGCACGTCTTCCACGGCCGCAAGGGCGAGCTGCGCGAGGCATACCACGCCGGAATGGAAGACCAGCTCGGCGCGCTCGGCCTGGTCGTCAACGCGATCACGCTGTGGAACACCGTGTACCTGGACCGGATCCTGGCCAAACTTCGCGCCGATGGCTACCCGGTGCGTGATGCCGACGTCGCCCGCCTGCATCCCTACTGGTTCAAGCACGTCAACGTCCACGGCCACTACAGTTTCACCCCGCCCGACCTCGACGCCGACGGCCGCCGCGCCCTGCGCGACCCCGACCAGCCCGACCCGGACGACGGCTGACCGTGCGACCAGCCCACCCGGAACTGGGTCAGTGCCGCAGCCCACGTCCAGCCAGCGCCCAGCTCGACGCCGACGAATGTCCCTGCGCTGCGGGTGCACGAAGCGACGATGAGCCGTTGACGACACCGGCCGGTACGCTGGAGGCCCTTCACCGGGAACTCGGGAGCAGGTGATCATGGACTTTCCGACGCTGCTGATCTCCGCGCTGCGCCTGCTCCTGCCCGCCGTGGTGGTGGCTGTGGTGCTGCTGGCGCTGCTCTGGTGGCCGGGCCGGATCCGTAGACGGTTTCACGACCGGCGCCAGAGGAACGAATCGGCCGGGGAGCAGTAGGCCACCTGACAAGGCTTACTGCTCCCCTGCCGGACGCTGGGTCAGCGTTGCGCGTCGATCAGTGCCTGCCGCGCAACATCGCAGGTGTGGGCGGACATGAGCAGCGCGGAGTCGGAACGGACCACCAGAGGCAGGTAGCCCAACGCCTCGGCGAGTTTGTTGATCCAGGCAACGCCGTCCTCGACATCCCGCGCTGGCACGCCGATGGCGGCCGCGACGTCGCCCGCGGCGGCTGGCCGGCCGGGACGCGCGGCCAGGTGGCTGACGATGTTGCGGCCGGTGCTGTCGAGCTTGCGCAGCAGGGCCCGAGCGTCGAACGCCACATCCGGACCGCCGACCACCCACTCGCGGGTCGGGTCGTTGGCGGGGTTCTCGTCGATCATCGTCGCTCCCATCGCCGCGCTGCACTGGCCGCTGACTACATGTCGCAGTAGTCGGTGGCCCGGCCGATGTACCCGTTGGTCGCCTTGTAGTACGCCGTCACCCACAGCATGTGCCGCTTGCGGATCAGGGTCCCATGGTCCCCGGTCGGTGTGCTCCACGACCCGGTCGACGAGGTGTACGGCCAGTTCGTCGTGGTCTTCCACCACTGGCCGTCGATGAACAGGTCCCGGAAGACCTCCAGTTGCTTGTTGGCCTGGGCGTCGACCCCCCAGCCCTTGTCCTTCACGTACACGGTGGGAACGTTGTAGCAGTTGATGTCCGCGTAGACGATGGCGGCCATGGTCTGCGGCGGGCTCGACTTCGCCAGGGCCAACCTCGCCAAGGCACCTCGCTCATCGGCGCGGAAGAGGTCGGACGAGGCAGCGGGATCGGCCTCGCCCTGTCGGTCCTGCGCAGCCGCGGGCGCGACGGTGACGGCCAGGACGGAGACGACGACGAGCAGGACCGCGCTTGCGCGACGCCCCACCCGGTGCATCACTCTTCGCATTGATCACCCTCCTTACTGTGATGTGGACCTGGCCGATGCTGCCAGAGGCCATAGAGGCATGGAAGTTGCTGATTGCATTTGCGTCTGGCACCACCTGCGCAAAGGGCCAACCGGCCGTAGGTGAGTCATCTGATGCGTTCCGGGGGGATTCGCCGCTAAACCGGCGCATTTGACCCTCGCCCCTTTCGAAGGAGCTGCATTTCGATCAGATAACAGCCTATTATCCGGTACATGAGCCGACCGGCATCGACCAGGACCAGGGGGACCGCTCGCGTCGATCGTGCGCGACTCACGCACGTTATCCGGTACATCAGACGGAGTGTGTCATGAGCGCCGACAAGGCGACTGTCGCCGTGCGGATCGCGGTCGACCGGTTCCTCGCTTCGGCCCGCTGCCGCAGGCCCACCACCCGCCGCTCGTACGCCGGAGTCCTGGACCGGGTGGCCGCGCGTGTCGGCGCCGACCGGCGTCTGGCCGACGTCACCGGCGACGAACTCGGCCAAGCACTGACGGCACTGTGGGCCGCCGCCGCGCCGTCGACATGGAACCAGCGCCGCGCCGCCGTCAGCTCGTTCCTCGCCTGGTGCGCCAAGAACGGATACCCGTCGCCGCGGCTGCCCACCAGCCTGGAGCGTCAACCCGAGCGTCGTGACGAGACCCGCGCGCTCGACCGCGCCGCGATCGAGCGGCTGCTGACCCGCCGAGACGTGCCGCTGCGGGAGAAGACCCTGTGGCGGATGCTCTACGAGACCACCGCCCGAGCCGGCGAAATCCTCGCCCTGAACATCGAGGACCTGGAGCCCGACGCCCGCCGCGCCCGGGTCACCTCCAAGGGCGGCGACATCGAGTACGTGTACTGGGCCTCCGGCACCGCGCACCTGCTGCCCCGACTCATCCGCGGCCGCGACCGCGGCCCGGTCTTCCTGTCCGAACGCCGCCCCGGACCGGCCCGCCGCCCGGCAGCCAGGGACATGTGCCCGCACACCGGCCGAGCCCGCCTCGGCTACGACCGCGCCCGCATCCTGCTCGACCGGTACACGCGCACCAACGCCACGCCGGGCTGGGACCTGCACCAGCTACGCCACTCCGCAGCCACCCATCTCGGCGAGGCCAACGCCGGCCTGCAACTGATCATGGCGAAAGGGCGGTGGCGTAACCCACGCACCGCAATGCGCTACGTCAAACCCGGAGCCGTCGCCCTCGCCGAGGTCACCGAACTGCTCGACACCTCACCGCCAAGGCGCCGCTGACCCACGGACCAACCCCAGACGAACCGTGTTCAGCAGTCACTTTCCCGCTGCCAGCCGGGCGACCCGAGGGGGCGGGCAGCGCGGGGCAGGGCGTCGACGGCGACGAGTCGCCCTACGGCTGCTGGCGTTGCTGTGCCGACGGCCTATGCGGCGGATCACCTCGCGAACGCCAAGCGGGGCCAACGCGCGCAGCGCGACCGGCACGTCGAGCACGACCAGGTGCGCATTGTGTTGGTTGCCCTCCTCGCCCCAACGGACAACGCCGCGCAGCGCGCACCCGGCCGGGTCGTTCTCGTCGAGCCGCAGGACTATCTCGGCGGCTTCGGCGGCGGTCGGGCCGCCCTGCCACTCGATCTTCCAGGTGAACCCGCCCGAGCCAGGCCACCAGTCGATGTACCGAGCGCCATTGAGGACCCCGCTGCCGCGCAGAGCGGACATGATCCGCCCCAACGCCTCGTAGTACCGGGACGGGTCTTCCCATCGCACCTGATCCGCCATGGCCTGCTCAACGATACGAGCGGGAGTCAGGCTCGACCTGACTCCCGCTGCTCCTGGCGAAGTTGGTCGAGCCAAACTACAGAACGACCGCGGACCGCCAGCCACCAACCCTTAGCGCCAGTTTTCACAAGATCGTTAGTCGCGGGCCTGCATGGGTGGGGAGTTGACCACCGCCGGCGCGAACGGCAAGCCGACCACCACGATCGTGGCCGACGACTTCCAGCAGACCGCGTCGGTCGCCGACCGGGTGGGCATCGCCGCAGACGACTACGACAGCTGGTGCGAGTCCGGATCGGTGTGCGGGCGCACTGTGGGCGGCAACTACATCGCCGAGGTCAAGGGCAACGCCGCGTACGGCAACGCCGCCGGCGTGATCGGCGCGTTCGACTTCATCGTCCGTCAGGCGTTCGAGGGCACCCGGCCGCGGTGGCGCAACACCCTGATCTGGGACTACGGCCCGCAGATGCAGCCGCAGGAGT
>NZ_LEKG01000263.1:0-6797 GCF_001029515.1 Micromonospora sp. RV43
CGCCCGGGTCTGCCTGATGGACGACGACGAGTACCAGGCGTACGTCGACGGCGACGAGTACGAGTTCTTCGGCGGCTTCTACGACCTCCCCCCCGTGGTCCTGGAGGTGCCCTACGACGACCACTGGCGCAGCACGTGGGGGCTCATCTTGACCGGGATCTTCGCGGTGGTGGCGAGGCGGCGCAGCAGCCGCCACACTCCGTCAGCTCGGCCAGCTCGTCCTCGCTGATGTCGGTCAGGCGCCCCATCGCGGCCTTGTAGCCGGCGACCTTGCGCTGCACCGGCACGAACCGGTCCGGGCCGGTGATCAGGCCGATCCGGCGGTGCCCGAGCGCGACCAGGTGGGCGACGGCGAGTTCGGCGGACTCCCGGTCGTCGCAGGAGACGAACGGCGCGGGGATGCCCGGGGCGTACCCGTTGATCATGACGATCGGCAGCGGCCGGGCCAGCAGCGTGCGGTAGCGGTCGTGGTCCGCGGTGGTGTCGGCGTGCAGGCCGGAGACGAAGACGATGCCGGAGACCTGCCGGTCGAGCAGCATCTCCACGTACTCGTCCTCGCGGACGCCACCAGGCGTCTGCGTGCAGAGCACCGGCGTGTAGCCGGTGGGGGCGAGCGCGGACTCGATGATCTGGGCGAACGCCGGGAAGATCGGGTTGTCCAGCTCCGGCACGACCAGGCCGACCAGCCCGGCACTGCGCTTGCGCAGCCGGGCCGGTCGTTCGTAGCCGAGCACATCGAGGGCGGTGAGGACGGCCTGCCGGGTCTCGGGGGCCACACCGGGGCGGTCGTTGAGCACCCGCGACACCGTGGCCTCGCTGACTTCAGCCTGTTGGGCGATGTCGGACAGTCGAGCGCGCATGTGCGGCACTTTAGCCCAACGGCAAAGTCTTGCGTACACTGCTGCAAGCCCTTCCATTCTCTGCAACCTCTTGCTAACGTCCCCGCAACATGCGAGAGCAGCGGCGCAGCATCTCGGCGCCGGTCAGCAAGAACTTTCAGAGGTTTCCACTGGCGGGCCGCCCTTCCCCCGGCGGGCCGCCATGACGACAGGAGTACCGATGCGCATCCGTACCGCGGGTGTGGTCGCCGTCCTCGGCCTGGCGCTCGCCGCCTCCGGCTGTGGTGACAGCGGCAGCGACGACAAGCCGGCCGCCGGCGAGTCCGCAAAGGCGACCGGCGGCAAGCTGGTCATCTGGGCCGACGACAAGCGCACGGCCGCCCTCAAGCCGTTCGCCGAGGAGTTCGGCAAGGAGAACGGCGTGACCGTCGAGGTCCAGGCCGTCTCCAAGGACCTGCAGACCAACTTCGTCACCGCCTCGCAGCAGGGCAGCGGCCCGGACGTCGTGGTCGGCGCGCACGACTGGATCGGCAACCTGGTCCAGAACGGCGCCATCGACCCGGTGCAGCTCCCGGCCGAGCAGAAGTCCGGCTTCAACGAGACCGCCATCAAGGCCGTCACGTTCAACGGCCAGCTCTACGGCGTGCCCTACGCCACCGAGAACGTCGCGCTGATCCGCAACACCGAGCTGGCCCCCGAGGCGCCGAAGACGATCGAGGACCTGGTCGCCGCCGGCAAGAAGCTCAAGGCGGAGAAGAAGGCCAGCGAGATCCTGTGCCTGCAGTCCGGCCAGAACGGCGACGCCTACCACATCTACCCGCTCTACACCTCGGGCGGCGGCTACCTGTTCGGCACCGCGGCGAACGGCGACTACGACCCGAAGGACCTGGGCGTGGGCAAGCCGGAGTCGATCGCTGCCTTCCAGAAGATCGCCAAGCTGGGTGAGAAGGGCGAGGGTGCGCTGAAGCGCTCCATCACCGGCGAGAACTCCATCGCCACCTTCACCGGCAAGAAGTGCGCGTTCCTGGTCTCCGGCCCGTGGGCCGTGGCCGACGCCAAGAAGGCCAACATCGCGTACGACATCTCCCCGGTCCCCGGCTTCGCCGGTGGCAAGGAGGCCCAGCCGTTCGTGGGCGTCCAGGCGTTCTACGTGGCCGCCAAGGGCAAGAACAAGGCCCTGGCCCAGGAGTTCGTCACCAACTACGTGACCAAGCCCGAGCTGGCCGTCGCGCTGTACAAGGCCGAGCCGCGCCCGCCGGCGCTGACCGCCGCCTTCGACCAGGTCAAGGGCGAGGACCCGGACCTGGCCAAGTTCTCCGAGGCCGGAAAGAACGGCCAGGTGCTCCCGGCGATCCCGGCCATGGCCGCGATCTGGGATCCGTTCGGCAAGGCGGAGGCCGCCATCATCGGTGGCGCCGACCCGGCCAAGACGATCACGGCCGCCGGCAAGACCATCCAGGGTCAGATCAAGTAATGAGCGCGCCGCTGTCCGGCCCGGGGTCTGCACCGCAGGCCCCGGGCCGGGAGCCCGTACGCCGTGGGCTCCCGCGCACGTCCCGTACCGCGCGGCAACACGCGCCGATCACCGCGACCGGCCTCGTCGTCAAGGTGGTCCTGCTCGGCCTGGTGGCCGGGATCGCGATCTGGGCGGCCTTCCCGCTCATCGAGGCCGAGCATTGGCTCGCGCTGGGCGTCCTGGCGGTCACCACCGCCGGCCTGTTCTACCTCTACCTGAGCCGCCGGCACATCCCGGTCAAGTACCTGGTCCCCGGCACGCTCTTCCTGATCGCGTTCCAGGTCTTCCCGGTGCTCTACACCGCGAGCACCGCGTTCACGAACTTCGGCGACGGCCACCGCGGCAGCAAGGACGACGCGATCGTCGCCGTGCAGACCGCCTCGGTGAAGCAGGTGCCCGGCTCGACCGAGTACAACCTCACCATCGCCACCAAGGGCGACCCGGCGACCGGCGCCCTGACCTTCCTGCTCAGCGACCCGAAGACCAAGGACGTCTTCGCCGGCGACGCGGACGGGCTGCGCAAGCTCGACGCCGCCGACGTCGAGGTGAGCAGCCTCAGCGGCAAGATCACCGCGGCGGACGGCTACACCCTGCTGAACATCGGGCAGGCCAGCAACCGCAGCGACGCCGTCACCGCGCTCATCGTGCCCACCGACGAGGGCGCCATCCGCTCCAACGGCCTGACCCGGGCGTACGAGGGCAAGGCCATCCGGGCGTACGACGCCGCGTGCGACTGCGTCAAGGACAGCGAGACCGGCAGGACGTGGACCGCCGACGAGAAGTCCGGCTCCTTCGTCGCCGCCGACGGCGAGCGCCTCGCCCAGGGCTGGAAGGTCGACGTCGGGCTGAAGAACTTCAGCACCGTGCTCACCAACCCGAACATCTCCGGCCCGTTCTTCGGCACGCTCGCCTGGAACTTCGCGTTCGCGATCGGCTCCACCGGGCTGACGTTCCTGCTCGGCATGGCCATCGCGCTCGCGCTGCACTCACCCCGGATGCGCGGCACCAACCTGTACCGGATGGTGCTGATCCTGCCGTACGCCATGCCGTCGTTCGCCATGCTGCTGATCTGGCGGGACATGTTCAACACCGACTTCGGCCTGCTCAACAACCTGTTCGGGCTGGACGTCGACTGGTTCGGCGGCAACTGGTCGGCCCGGATCGCGGTGCTGCTGGTGCAGCTCTGGCTCGGCTACCCGTACATGTTCCTGGTCGCCACCGGCGCCTTGCAGGCCATTCCGCGGGAGCTGACCGAGGCGACCTCGGTCGACGGCGCGTCGCCCTGGCAGTCGTTCCGGGCGGTCACCCTGCCGCTGCTGCTGGTGGCGCTGTCGCCGCTGCTGATCGCGTCGTTCGCGTACAACTTCAACAACGTCAACGCGATCCTGTTCACCACCGAGGGCGGCCCGTTCGCGCCGGACAACCCGACCAACGGCGCCACCGACCTGCTGATCACCTACACGTACCGGCTCGCGTTCGGCGCACAGGGCGCCGAGTTCGGCCTGGCCGCCACCGTCTCGATCTTCATCTTCGCGATCGTGGCGACGGTGTCGGCGATCAGCTTCCGGCGGACCCGCAAGCAGGAGGAGGTGTACTCGTGACCACCATCGCGGAGACGCCCACGACCACCCGCCGGCCGGCCCGCCGCTCGCGCGGCCGCTGGTTCGCGCAGGTGGGCTGGCGGCACCTGGTCGGAGTGCTGGCGGTGGCGTTCAGCCTCTTCCCGATCCTGTTCGTGATCTCGGCGGCGTTCAACCCGCTCGGCACGCTCTCCTCCACCGAGTTGCTGCCGACCGGGGCGTCGCTGGAGAACTTCACGAACTTGTTCGACAAGACCGCGTTCGGCCACTGGTTCCTCAACTCGCTGCTGCTCGCGGGCGTGGCCAGCTTCGCGTCGATCTTCCTGTCGTCGCTAGCGGCGTACGCGTTCTCCCGGATGCGCTTCGCCGGGCGCCGGGTCGGCCTGCTCGCGCTGCTGCTGATCCAGATGTTCCCGCAGTTCCTGGCGATCGTGGCGATCTTCCTGATCTTCACCACGCTCACCGACCTCTACCCGGTGATCGGGTTCAACACCCCGTGGGGCCTGTTCCTGCTCTACATGGGTGGGGCGCTCGGCGCGAACACCTGGCTGATGAAGGGCTTCTTCGACACGCTGCCGAAGGAGCTGGACGAGTCGGCGACCATGGACGGCGCGTCGCACGTGCAGGTCTTCTTCCGGATCATGCTGCCGCTGGTGGCGCCGATCCTGGCGGTGACCGGCCTGCTCGCGTTCATCGGGTCGATCAACGAGTTCATCATCGCCAACGTGTTCCTCACCGAACCCGAGTCGAAGACCCTCGCGGTCGGCATGTTCGGCCTGGTCGCGGGCGAGCGCAACAACAACTTCGGGATGTTCGCGGCGGGCACGCTGCTCACCGCGATCCCGACGGTGCTGGTGTTCCAACTGCTCCAGCGCTACATCGTCTCCGGACTCACCTCCGGAGCGGTCAAGGGCTGAGCCTCCTCGGCTCACGCTGCGGCAAGGGCGTCGTGTCGGCGTACACCGGAGCGGTTCTCGGGCGGACCGCCGCGGTCGGGTGAACCGACCGCGGCGGGTGCCCGCCCCCTCTCCCTGTCGGTACGACGCGAAAGGCAGCACCATGTCCCTTCAGCCGCACCACGACGGCTCCGCAACATACGTCCCGGAGCAGGAGCCCGCGCTCGGGCAGACCGTGCCGGTCTTCGTCCGGGTGCCGGCCGGAACCGGCGTCTCCCAGGTGCACGTGCGCACCACCGGCGACGGCGAGCCGCGCTTCGCCGAGGCGCGGATCGACCGCACCGAGAACGGCGACGTGTGGTGGCGGGCCGACGTCGAGGTCCGCAATCCGGTCAGCAACTACCGCTTCCTGCTCGACGGCGAACGCGGCACCCGCTGGCTCAACGCGGCCGGGCTGGCCGGCCACGACGTGCCGGACAACGGCGACTTCAAGCTGGTCAGCTACGCCCCGCCGCCGGCCTGGGCCCGCGACGCGGTGATCTACCAGATCTTCCCGGACCGGTTCGCCCGCTCGGCCGCCGCCGACGGCCGGACCGCGCCGGACTGGGCGATTCCGTGCGACTGGGACACCCCGGTCGTCGGCCGCGGCCCGGAGACGCCCCGCCAGTTCTACGGCGGCGACCTCGACGGCGTCACCGAGCACCTGGACCACCTGGACCGGCTCGGCGTCAACACCGTCTACCTCACGCCGGTCTTCCCGGCGCGGTCCAACCACAGGTACGACGCGTCGAGCTTCGACACCGTCGACCCGCTGCTCGGCGGCGACGCGGCACTGGCCCGGCTCGCCGACGCGGTGCACGCCCGGGGCTGGCGGCTGCTCGGCGACATCACCAGCAACCACACCGGCGACGCCCACGACTGGTTCACCGCCGCCGTCTCCGACGTCAACGCGCCGGAGCGCGAGCTGTACTACTTCGACCTGCCCGGCTCGGACTACGAGTCGTGGAACGGGGTGAAGTCGCTGCCGAAGCTGAACTGGGGCAGCGCCGAACTACGCCGCCGGTTCGCCACCGCCGAGGACTCGCTGCTGCGCCGCTGGCTGCGCCCGCCGTACGGGCTGGACGGCTGGCGGGTGGACGTGGCGAACATGACCGGGCGGCGCGGTGCGGACGCGTACACCCACGAGGTGGCGCGGCTGCTGCGCGAGGTGGTCGCCGAGACCCGTCCGGACGGGCTGCTGCTCGCCGAGCACGGCCACGACCACACCGGTGACCTGGACCGCGACGGCTGGCACGGGACGATGAACTACGTCGGCTTCACCGACCCGGTCTGGTCCTGGCTGCGCCACGGCGACGAGCCGGTGCCGAACTTCCTCGGCACCCCGGGCGGGGTACGGCGGCGCGACGCGAGCGCGGTGCTCGCCACCATGAACACCTACCGGTCGCTGGTGTCCTGGCGGTCGTACACGCACTCGTGGCAGCTGCTCGGCTCGCACGACTCGGCCCGGATCCGCACCGTGGTCGGCGACGCCGCCCGGCAGGAGGTCGCGGCCGGACTGCTCGCCACCATGCCCGGCACGCCTGTGGTCTTCGCCGGGGACGAGCTGGGCCTGACCGGCACGAACGGGGAGGGCTCGCGTACCCCGATGCCGTGGCACCGGCGCCAGAGCTGGGACCGGCGCACGTTCGACGCGTACCGGTCGTTGCTGACGCTGCGCCGCGACGAGCCGGCGCTGCGGCACGGCGGCCTGCGGTGGGTGCACGCGGACGCGGACACCCTGGTCTTCCTGCGCGAGGCGCCCTCGTCGACGGTGCTGGTGCTGGCCCGCCGCGCCCCCGGCACCCCGGTCCGCCTGACCGGCGTGGGAGCCGGAGACAACGTCTACGGCGACGCCCCCGCCCTCCACCCCGACGCCGACGGAACGGTGACCCTCCCCGCGGACGGCCCCACGTTCCAGGTCTGGCGC
>NZ_LEKG01000264.1:0-6782 GCF_001029515.1 Micromonospora sp. RV43
GTCCGGCGTCGGCATCGGCTGGCGCCCCGAGATCGCCGGTTTCGTCGCCGGGCTGCCGGGGCTGCGCTTCGTCGAGGTGGTCGCGGAGGCGGTCGCCCCAGCCGGGCCGCTCCCGGACGGGCTCGCCGAGCTGCGCGGACGCGGCGTCGACGTCGTACCCCACGGGGTGCGGCTGTCCCTCGGCGGCGCCGAGCCGGTCGACCCGGCGCGGGTGGCGCACCTGGCCGGGGTGGCCGCGGCCCTGGACGCGCCGCTGGTGAGCGAGCACATCGCGTTCGTGCGGGCCGGCGGCCTGGAGGCCGGTCACCTGCTGCCGCTGCCGCGCAGCCGCGAGGCGGTCGCCGCGGTGGTGGCGAACGTCCGGCGGACGCAGGCGGAGCTGCCGGTGCCGCTGGCCCTGGAACCGATCGCGGCGCTGTTCGACTGGCCGGACGACGAGCTGGACGAGGCGGACTTCCTCACCGAGATCCTCGACGCCACCGACGCGCTGCTGCTGCTCGACATCGCGAACGTGCACGCCAACGCCCGCAACCGGGGCGGCGATCCGGCCGCGCTGCTGGACCGGCTGCCGCTGGAACGCATCGCCTACGTGCACGTCGCGGGCGGCGCCGAGCACGGCGGCTTCTACCACGACACGCACACCGATCCGGTGCCCGCCGCCGTGCTGGACCTGGTCCGCGAGCTGTGCGCCCGGCGCCGGCCGCCCGCGCTGCTGCTGGAACGCGACGGGCACTACCCGCCCGCCGCCGAGCTGCGCGGCGAGCTGGACGCGCTGGCCGCCGCGTCCGGCCACCCGGTGGTCACGTGAGCGGCGACCTGGCGGCCCGGCAGGCCGAGCTGGTCGCCGCGCTCGTCGCCGGTGGACCGCTGCCGCCCGGCTTCGCCCCGGCCCCGGTCGAGGCGGCCCGCCGGGCGCTGCTGCGCAAGCGGGCCGGGGACGTGGCCCGGCACTGGCCGCTGGTCGCCGCCGGCCTCGGACCGGACTGGCCGGCCGCGTTCACCACATGGGCCGACGGCCGTCCCACGAACGGGTCGCTGCGCGACGGCTGGGACCTGGCCCGCGACCTGCGCGACCGGGACGCGCTGCCGCCGCTGGGCACGGAGGAGCTGGCCGTGCGCGAGGCCGCAAGCCGCTACGACGGCCGCCGCCCGCCCCGGCCACGCCGGCTGCCGGCACTCGCCCGCGTCGGCGGCGCCGTCGCGGTCCAGGTCGCCGGCCGGGTACGCCTGGTGCGGCCCGCCCCGCGCTGACAGGCACCCGCCGGTACGGCAGGATCGGTGCATGGATCTCGGACTCGCCGACCGGGTGTACGTGCTCACCGGCGCCTCCGGCGGCCTCGGCTTCGCCACCGCCGAACAACTCGTCGCCGACGGCGCCCGGGTGGTCCTCTCCGCGCGTACCCCGGAACGGGTGGCCGCCGCCGTCGAGGCGCTCGGCGACCCGCAGCGGGCGATCGGGCTGACCGCCGACCTCACCGACCCCGCCACCCCGGAGCGGCTCGTCGCCGCCGCCCGCGAACACTTCGGCCGCCTCGACGGCGCGCTGATCTCGGTCGGCGGCCCGCCGCCCGGCACCGCCGCCACCGTCACCGACGAGCAGTGGCGGGAGTCGTTCGAGACGGTCTTCCTGGGCAGCGTCCGGCTCGCCCGCACGGTGGCCGGAGCGCTCACCGACGGCGGCGCGATCGGGCTGGTGCTGTCCACCTCGGTACGCGGACCGCTACCAGGGCTCGGCATCTCCAACGGCCTGCGGCCGGGTCTGGCAGGCGTGGCCAAGGACATGGCCGACGAGTTCGGCCCGCGCGGCGTACGCGTGGTCAGCCTGCTGCCGGGACGGATCATGACCGACCGCAACCGGGAGCTGCTGGCCGGTTCCGGCGATCCCGAGCGGGCCCGCGCGCAGGCCGAGGCGGCGATCCCGCTCGGGCGCATCGGCGACCCGGCGGAGTTCGGCAGGGTGGCCGCGTTCCTGCTCTCCCCCGCCGCCGGGTACGTCACCGGGATCACCGTTCCGGTCGACGGCGGCGCGCTGCGCGGGCTGTGACGGTGGCTGCGGTGGCCGGGCTTCCCGCGGCGGGCCGGTCACCCGGGACGGTGGGCCGGTGAGCGATCGACGGCGGCCGGCCGGTGGTCGGCCCGAGGCCGCGCCCGGACCGGGCACGCCCGCCCGCCGCCACCCCCGGCCCAGCCGCGAGCAGCTCGCCGCGGCGGCCGACCGGCTGCTGCCCGACGTGATCGCGCCCGGCCTCGACGTGCTGTTCGTCGGCATCAACCCGGGCCTGTGGTCGGCGGCCACCGGCTGGCACTTCGCCCGCCCGGGCAACCGGTTCTGGCCCGCCCTGCACCGGGGCGGCTTCACGCCACGCCTGCTGCACCCCAGCGAACAGGACACGCTCCCGGCGCTGGGCCTCGGGATCACCAACATGGTGGCCCGGGCCAGCGCCCGCGCCGACGAGCTGACCGCCGACGAACTCGTCGACGGCGCCGCCACGCTCACCGCGAAGGTCGAGCGCTACCGGCCGCGCTGGGTGGCTGTGGTCGGTGTGACCGCGTACCGGATAGGGTTCGCCCGGCCGAAGGCCGGTTTCGGGCCGCAGCCGGAGACGCTCGCGGCGGCCCGGCTCTGGGTGCTGCCCAACCCGAGCGGCCTGAACGCCCACTTCACGCCGGAGACGCTCGGCGCCGCGTTCGCCGAGCTGCGCGCCGCGGTCGCCGCGGGCTAGTTGGCGGCCGCCGGGGGCATGGCCTCGTGGGCGACGTAGGTGCCCATCGGCACCGTGGTCACCACCGGCTCGGGCTGCTCGGCCTCGGTGTGGGGCGCCGGCGAGTCGGTGACCGCGAACTGGGTGCGGTACAGCTCGGCGTACAGGCCGCCGACCGCCACCAGCTCGTCGTGCCGGCCGCGCTCCACGATCCGGCCCTCGTCGAGCACGAGGATCTGGTCGGCGTCGCGCACTGTGGAGAGCCGGTGCGCGATCACCAGCGCGGTACGCCCGGTCAGCGCCACGGACAACGCCCGCTGCACCGCGGCCTCGCTCTCCGAGTCCAGGTGGGCGGTGGCCTCGTCGAGGATCACGATCGACGGGGCCTTGAGCAGCAGCCGCGCGATGGCGATGCGCTGCTTCTCGCCGCCGGAGAAGCGGTAGCCCCGCTCGCCGACCGTCGTGTCGAGCCCGTCCGGCAGTGCCCGGACCAGGTCGGCGACCTGCGCGCCGGCCAGCGCCGCCCAGATCTCGTCGTCGGTGGCGTCGGGCTTGGCGTAGCGCAGGTTCTCCCGGATCGTCTCGTGGAACAGGTGCGAGTCCTGGGTGACCACGCCGATCTCGTCGCGCAGCGAGGCGAGCGTCGCGTCCCGCACGTCGACGCCACCGACCAGCACCTGGCCGTCGCTGACGTCGTAGATCCGGGAGATCAGCATGGACAGCGTCGACTTGCCCGCCCCGGAGGGGCCGACCAGGGCCACCATCTGCCCCGGCTCGACGGCGAACGAGACGCCCCTGAGCACCGGCTCGTTCACCGTGCGGTCGAGGGTCGAGACCTCCTCCAGGGAGGCGAGCGACACCTCGGCGGCGCTCGGGTAGCGGAAGCGCACGTCGCGGAACTCGACCCGGCCGTTGCCGCGCGGCACCGGCACCGCGTCGGGCTTCTCGGCGATGGACGGGCGCAGGTCGAGCACCTCGAAGACCCGGTCGAAGGAGACGAGCGCGCTCATCACGTCGACCCGGACGTTGGACAGCGCGGTCAGCGGGCCGTAGAGCCGGGTCAGCAGCAGTGCGAGCTTGACGACGGTGCCGGCGCTGACCGCCCCGGTGACCGCCAGCCAGCCGCCCACGCCGTACGTCAGCGCCTGGGCCAGCGACGCGACGAGCAGCATCGCGACGAAGAACGTCCGCGAGTACATCGCGGACTGGATGCCGATGTCGCGTACGCGCTCGGCCCGGCGGGCGAACCGGTCGGCCTCCACCTCCGGCGCGCCGAACAGCTTGACCAGGAGCGCGCCCGCGACGCCGAACCGCTCGGTCATCGTGGCGTTCATCTTGGCGTCGAGGTTGTACGACTCGCGGGTGATCTCGGCCAGCCGCCGGCCGACCCGGCGGGCCGGGATGATGAAGATCGGCAGCAGCACCAGCGCCATCACGGTGATCTGCCAGGACAGCACGAGCATCGCCCCGGCGGTGAGCACGAGCTGGATGACGTTGCTGACCACGCCGGACAGCGTCGAGGTGAACGCGCGCTGGGCGCCGAGCACGTCGTTGTTGAGCCGGCTGACCAGGGCGCCGGTCTGGGTGCGGGTGAAGAACTGCAACGGCATCCGCTGGACGTGGTCGTACACCCGGGTGCGCAGGTCGAGGATGATGCCCTCGCCGATGCGGGCCGAATACCACCGCTGGACCAGGGAGAACAGCGCGTCGGCCACGGCGAGCGCGGCGATGATCAGGGCGAGCCGGACCACTGTCGAGCGGGCGTCCGGGCCGCCCCCGGCGATCGCGTCGATGACGTCGCCGGCGAGCAGCGGCGTGGCCACGCCGATCACCGCGGCGACGATCACGGTGATCAGGAAGACGACGATGTCGCGCCGGTAGGGCCGGGCGAACGCGACGATCCGCCGGGCGGTGCCGCGCTTGAGCTCGTGGGCGGAGACCTCGTCACGGTTACGCAGCGACCGGAGCATGCTCCAGCCGCCCATGCCGCCGCCGGCCATCGGGTGGGACACTCGTCACCTCCGGGTCGTCGGGGCAGCATGAACCGTCGGAGTCCATTCTCCCGACGCCTGTGACAACCTCGCGAGTAACCCGGATCTTCCCGAACGGTCCTTACGAAATCGCCGTACCGGCTATTCGCCCCGCCCGGCCAGGTCCCGGATCCGCCGGGTCTGCGCCTCGCGCTCGGCGCGCTGCTGCTCGGCGTGCGAGCGCACGGCCGCGCCCGCGAGCAGCGCCTTGATCTCGATGATCGCGTCCCGGTTGTTGGCGAGCAGCCCGGCGGAGAGATCACGCACGGCGCCGTCCAGCTCGTCGTTCGGCACCACGAGCGTGGCCAGGCCGATCCGGTCCGCCTCGGCGGCGTCCATCCGCCGGCCGGTGGCGCAGATCTCCAGCGCCCGGGAGTAGCCGACCAGCTCGACCAGGCGGCGCGTGCCGGCCAGGTCGGGAACCAGGCCGAGGGTCACCTCGGCCATCGAGAGCTTCGCGTCGGCGGCGAGCACCCGCATGTCGCAGGCCAGCGCCAGCTGGAAGCCGGCGCCGATGGCGTGGCCCTGAACCGCGGCGATCGACACCACGTCCGGCCGGTGCAGCCAGGTGAAACCGTCCTGATAGCCGGCGATCCGGTCGGCGCACTCCGCCTCCGGCATCGCGGCCAGCTCGGCGAAGGAGCCCGGCCCGGTCGCACCGGCGACCGCCAGGTCCAGGCCCGCGGAGAAGGCGCGCCCCTCTCCGCGTACGACGACGACGCGTACGTCGCCGGGCAGGTCGCGGGAGAAGTCGCTCATCGCGCGCCACATCGCCGGGGTCTGGGCGTTGAGCACGTCGGGCCGGCACAACGTCACCGTCGCGACCGGCCCGTCGCAGTCGAAGCGCACTCCGGTCGTCTCGGCGGTCACCGGACGCCCCGGAACGCGCTGATGGACGACGCTGGGGGGCGGGTCACGCCTTCTTCCGGCGCCGGGCGCCGCCGCGCTGCCGCAGCTGCACCCCGGACTCGGTGAGCACCCGGTGGATGAACCCGTAGGAACGGCCGGTCGAGGCCGCCAGAGCACGGATGCTCTCTCCGCCGGTGTACCGCTTTACCAGGTCTTTGGCGAGCGTCTGACGCTCGGCCCCGACGATCCGGCGACCCTTCTCAGTGCTGGTGGCTGTGCCGGTGGCTGCCATGCTGATTCCTCACGTCCCAGACTGTGCGGTTCGGATACGGTCCCACCTATTAGACCGCCTCGAACGATCATGCGCCAGATATCAACTATTCGCCAACCGACACGCTACGCAATGTCAGCTTCCCGATAGAGTGATCCTTCCGGCCGGCTGATCCGTACCGGCCCGCCGGACGAATCCACCGGACGAACCCGTCGGCGCCACTTCGGCGAAGTGGCGGCATCGCCGCGCTCCGGACACCTCCACTTCGGCGAGCTGGTGTGGATCATGGGGATGACGGGTGCGCGGGGGCCGTATCGTGCCCGGGGTGTTCGACGTGATCTCGGCCGCGGCGGGTGCGGCCGGCGTGTTCGCCGCCACCAACCTCGACGACATAGTCGTGCTCACCGTGCTGTTCGTGGCGGCCCGGCACAACGGCCGGCCCCGGCCCTGGCAGATCGTCGCCGGGCAGTACGCGGGCATCGGCGCGCTCGTCGCGGTCGCGGTGGTGGCCGCCGCCGGGCTGCTCGTGGTGCCGGATCCGTGGCCCGGCCTGCTCGGGTTGCTGCCGGTCGCGCTCGGCGTCCGCGCGCTGCTGACCCGGCGCGACGACGACGAACCGCCGGCGGTGGTCGGCAGCCTGCTCGGCGTCGCCGGGGTGACGATCGCGAACGGCGCCGACAACATCGCCGTCTACGTGCCGGTGTTCCGCGCCCTCGACCCGGTCACCGGGCTGATCTGGCTGCTGGTGTTCGCCGTGCTGGTGGCCGTGTGGTGCGCGGTCGCCGCCGCGCTCGGCGGGCACCCCCGGGTGGTGGCGCTGGTCGGTCGCGCCGGCCACTGGCTGGTCCCGGCGATCTTCATCGCCATCGGCGCGACCATCCTGCTCACCTCCGGCGTCCTCCCCCACCTGGCCGCCCTCCTGCCCCTTCT
>NZ_LEKG01000265.1:0-6669 GCF_001029515.1 Micromonospora sp. RV43
AGGCGGCCCCGAAAAGGACCGCCCCTGTGGCTGCAACGGCCAGCAGCAACACTAGGCCGTATTTCAGCATCTAGCTCGTAAATTTCTTCACGAGCTTGTACACAACCGTGCCGCCAAGCACGATCACGGCGACGGCGGCACCGGCGGCTATACCGGCGGTGGCAGCTCCGGTGGCGGCATTCTCGATGCTCGACCCCGGCGACGGTGTAGCGTCCTGAGCATATGCCGGCATGGCCGACACCACGAACATAGACGCAGCCATAGCCGCGAGGATCACGCGGCGGCGGTGGTTACGGAGTGCGGATAGCAAGCGGTTCCCCTTTCGGTAGGTTTAGCTGGTGAACTTCTTGACCAGCTTGTACACGACCGTGCCGCCGAGCACGATCACCGCGACGGCGGCACCAGCGGCTATACCGGCGGTGGCCGCGCTGGTGGCGGCGCTCTTGATCTCGCCGCCAACCTGGGCGTGAGCCGGAGACGCGGCGACGAAATACGCGGCGACCAGGGCAAGCCCGAAGGCTAGAGCCATAGCGCGACGGCCTACATAGTGGGCCGCATTATTGAGGGCAGTCATGTGCTGATGTTCCTTTCTGTCGGTCACGAAATATCGTTGAACCAGCCCACAACGAAAATCATGATGTACGCGGCCCATCCCGCGACCATGTACGTTAGGGCGTTGTCGAGCTGGCCGATAAACGTCAGTGGATCAGGCATTATCTCCCCCTTAGAGCAAGCATTAGAGCGATAGCGCCGAGGCACATCACCATGATTGCTAACCAGCCCATCAGCGCAAAGGTGTTGCCCTGGCCGTGTTCGACGAGGGTTTCAAGTTGCTCGGGATCGAGCGCGACTGTTGTTTCAACGCTGGTGGACTGGAGCAGGAGAAGGGCCTGCATTACGCTGTAGCTCCGGTCTTGCTAGAGCCATTGGAGGACTGCTGCTGCTCGGTCACAGAGACCTTTACGAGCCGGAGTCCAATCACGTCTTTAACGGAGTCTCTGCCGCCTTCGCGGGACTCCTGACGGCGATCCTGGTACGGCTCAAAAGTAGCCGTAACCATGTCGCCTACTTCCGCGCTACGGAGACCGTAGAGCGGAGACTTGTGGGCGTCGGCGTTGGCTTCGCCGTCGATCTTTAGCATCAACGTGGCCTCGTGCCGGTAGTCCCACTCTTGAAGCCGGAAGGATACGCCCTCCGTCTGACCCCCGTTCAAGGAAAACGGGTTCCTACGCTGGAGCTTCATCTGGAGCTCTATGGGTTCTGACATATTTATTCACCCCCCTTCTCTGCGTCTATGGAAGGTGGGTAACAGCGGAAAGAGTCGCAGGTCGGGCAGTGTAGCTCGACCCAGCCAGACTCCAGAAGATAGAGAAGGTAATCGCAGGTCTGATGCGCCCAGTGAAAGACGGCGGTTAGTGCGCGCTGGTCTTCGGTTAGATCATCGAGTCGCGGGTGATCCGGTGAAGCCAAGTTGAGCGAACCGTCTAGCTCTGGCCTGCAACGCCACGGCTGTGTGTGGCGTATATTCTCGGTATCCGGCATGGTGTTCTCCTCACCGTGTCGGTAGGGTCCCCCCGAGTACTTTTGCGAGGATCGGGGGAGACCCGTTTTCAACGACTGCAAAAAGGCTAGCATTAAAGTTGTAAGAGTCGCAACACCTCTGAGGGAATCTTAATAAAAACGTTACATCAGAGGTCACAAACGTCATAAAGGTCAGTTAGGAAACCAGTACGGACTACGGCTGGTCAAGAAGGAGTGTGGATAGATTCCCGGCGCGGGTTAGCAGCCCAGCAACAGGACCGCAGCCGGCTAGATGTATACAGTACGGGACCGATGGTCCCGAAATTTGGACAGCCAGCAGCTAGGCTCGGCCCCGATCTTGCGGGAGGCGGGGAGGTGGAACTATGCAGAGACCGCCCAGAACGGATCATAGTCAATCCGATAATCGATGGTCGGGTGCCAGACCTCACCGCGCTTCTCGTTGAGGAGCTGGTTTACCTTCTCGGCCCAACCGAGGACCCCATCACCGGACAGACGCTCGCGGTACTCCTGGCCGATAAGACGGCCCACGGTCTCGGGATTGGGTGCCTCAGTGTAGCCACAGGACTTAAGTATCGCGGAGGCCCGGGCGATCATAGCGCCGGCCATTTTTACCGTGTGATCCCAGGAGCGGCGGCAGTTGTCACCGAGGCGCTTTAGACCCTGCACAGGGAGGGATTCAGCCATGTAAGACCGAATGGTATCGAACCACTGCACCGCACTCCGGCGGCCCGAGTGCCCCTCAGCAGAGTAATGCCGGGTGTCAGAGTCGCAGATGCGCAACCACCCAGGGTCCTCACCAGTACCCAGGGCATATCTCACGAGGTCTCCGCAGGCGTTAATGAAGTCCTCCAGGCCGTCCACCCCGAAGGAGTGAAGGCCCTCGCGGAAGAAGCGCAACTCAAAACGCCACACATCGAGCATCGGATCATAGCCGGATGCCTCCCACACTTCGTGCATCCAGCCTTTGTCCGACTTGAGCAGCTCCAGGCTCTTGTTGTAGAGCTGCGCCTGGAGGCTCTTAGACTCTTTACCTATCGTGATTGCGTTGGCATCGGCCCCCTGATAGGAGACATAGCGATCACGAGCGCGGGAGACGACATCAGCCATATGAGGAACCTCGAAGCCGGGCGCCTGAAAGTCTACGGCTATGTCAACTCGGGAGACCACCAAGCGGAAGTCACTAGAGCCGGAAAAGTAGCGTGTAATCTCGACGGCCATTTCTTGCACGGCCGTCAGCTCGTACTCATAGAGGAGCTGCGCTAGCGGCTGTATCTTGAGGGTCGGGAGCATCCCCATTTTGGAGACCTCGACGTAGAACCGGGCATTTCTGAGGACGAACTGGTATTTACCTTTGCCGTGCGGCTTCATGTAGAACAGGCCCCCGGCGACACCGGGAATCTCGGCCAGCTCCGTTACATCATCCTCAGATTCTTGAGCTGCGATCTTCGCCGCGTCCAGCAGCTTTTCGCTTGGTTCGGACAATATCCCGGCAGAGCTGGAGAGGTAGAGGGCATCTACGTATTTTCCGATGGTGGCGACCATGATAGTATTCTCCTTGAACTTTGTTTCTGCTCCCCGGTGGTGGCGACCATTCCGGGGAGCTTTTTCTATCTCATCCCATTCAGCAGTGTGTACTATGCAGCCTCGTGGCATCTCACGCAACCCCCCAATTGGCGAGATGGCTTTTTGCGGGTGGCGTAATACAGGGCTTACGCCACATCACAGCTCGTCTTCTCCAGCAGGCAACCAGTCCGAGAGCGTCGTACCCGAGCCTGCGGCAGAGCCGCCGCCGGTCCCTCCGGTCCCGGCGGCGGCGCTGGCGCGGCGCAGTTCCTCCGCATACGTCCCGGCTGGCTGTAGGAGAGGGCCGGGCTGGCGGTGTGGTCGTATGCCGCGCATCTCCGGCATCCACTCAAAGGTATCTTGCGACTTGTAATGGTTGGCGATAGCTGGCCGGAGGCCGTAGTGCTCCTTGTAGATGGGCTTGCTAGACATCTGCGGGTCAAAATGAGCGGCCATAAACCGGGGCTTGCGGGTCACGCCAACGCCGACCAGGGGCAGCTTGACCCGCGCGAAGTTACGCAGCTTCACGATGCCGCCGCCCATATCCTGCACCTGGTTGTCGAGGTGCTTCGAGCTATGGGCCAGGATAAGGGCCGTCCAGCCTATTTTCCGCATGTTGATGTACCACTGGAGAGCCTTTATGGGGTTCTCGTAGCGGTCAGCGTCTTGCTTTTGCCGCATCTGATAGAGCCGAGCGTTGAGGCTCAGGCCAGACTCATCGAGCACGACGAGCCCCTGGTCCTCACCAGGACCGTCGAACTGATAATCATAGAGGTCATCTTGACGGTCGAAGCGAAGCGCCCGCGAGAGGCAGTCTTGCTTCCACTCCTCGGAGGCCGGGTAGCTGCGCTTTTTTGGCGAGTGGCCCATCTTATACGCCGTATTCCACCAGTCACCGACGAGATCAAAGTTGGTAGCAACAATCTTGCCCGCCGCTAGATACTCCATCACGTTTTTCATAGCAAAGTACGATTTACCGCACCCGAGAGGGCCGGTCACGAAGGTTATAGGGTTCAGGACGGCCATTAGATCACCTGAAAGATCAGAGACAGTATCGCGAACACACAGAGGGCCACGATCACCCGATAGCCGATATTCTTTATGTGACGCACGAGGCCCCCTAGAGAAACATGCTGTTAGACAGCACGCTGTAGACGACATACAGAGCAAGCAGGAACATCCCGAGGATGCCCCCGAAAAACAGGTATCTACCCATAATGGATCAGCCTCCTATTTGACTCGGTTACCACTGGACACATCGAAGAATCGTTTGATCAACGGCACCACGCGCCGAGCGCCCACCAGGACGAGGACAATCAGCCAGAAGTACCAAGGAAAGGCCGTCAGAAGCAGGCCCGCACCATCAATCACACGCCACCTCCCATCACCGCCGGAACCGATCCGCTAACAGACCGATACCCGCCAACGTCAGGACAGCCACAGCAAAGCTGCATAGAGCCGTAATCCCCATCGCGGGATCAATCATCGTGGCCCCCAAACCTCCGGCCCAGCTCCAGAATGAGCAGGAAATACGAATAGCTCAGAACACCGACGACCACGGCAAACAGTAGTGACATAATCCCCCTTTACTCCACGTTTGCGGTAGCGACCAACCACTGGTACACGCGGTAAGCGATCCAAGCCGTCATAATCCCCGAGAACCCGGCGGTCACGATACCGAGCGGCAGGAAGTAGTTAACGGCTCCGAGCACCCTATTGTTGTCGAGCGGGTTGCCCAGCTCGTGCTGGGGCAGCAGGGAGAGAACCGCAGCGATAGCCCCGATAATCGCATCCGTGATGAACTCGATACCATCAACCATGTAAGACGCACCCGACTGAGCCGCCCAACGAATCCAGCATATGAGGCCGTCGAGCATGTCAGCCCTTCCCGGTGATGTAGCGGTAGAACCATAGGGACATCCCGAACACCAGCCCGACACCCATCAGGTTTTTGACCACCTGGATCACGTTGTGAAAGGACTGAGGCACGGTCACCATGCCAAACGGCGGCAGGTTGAATGTCGGAGCCTCTGGCGTCGAGACCAGCGAGCCGACTATCTCCAGCAGGCCGAGGATGAGCGAGAAAGGAAAGACGCTCCCAGGCTCCATCTCCGGCAGGTCGAAGGAGAACTCACGCGGAGAGCTGCACGTCGAGCCGCCCTGCTTTGTGGGATTGCCGGGCTTGGGTGCGTTCTTCGGCTGCGGCTCGGAGGGCCGATTACCTTCGGGTACAGGATCACCAGTAGGTGAACGCCATTCCTCACTGTTGGGCGTAGCACCGGGCGAACGTGTCTCCTGGCCGGGTGTGCCGTCAGGGAATTGCCGCGTCTGCGTGGTCCCATCAGGGTATGTCGTGGTCTCCGTCCCGGTGCGGGGATCATAAGTGCGCCGGGTGCCGTCAGGGTATCTCCAGGTCTCCACACCGTCAGGGGTACGGGTGAACTCAGTACCGTCCGGCCAAGTAGTGAACTCGGTGCCGTCCGCGAATCTGTAGGTGGTGGAGCCGTCTGGATTCTCACGAACGTCAACAACGCCGCCGTGCTGGTCGGCTTGCCGCTCGACCTCGGGCGGGTAGGCTCCAGGGGCAGGCTTCTCACCCTCGGTGCCCTGCTCTTTCGGGCTGTATTCGGGATCGGCTTTAACAGCATCCCAAAGCCTTTTTGTTTTCTCCGGCGACGAGACGAAATCACCCTCAGAAGGTGTGTACTCGGCCGGAGTCGTCTGGGTCTGCGTACCCATATCGTAAATGTCCGTTTGCCCCTGGACACTCTCCATAGAGCAAATACCCGTCTTTAGTACAGTCGCGGGACCGGGGTTGTCTCCCGAATCTTTAACCGACACCTTGCCCTTGCAATCGTTATTCGTAATGTTCCAGCTAAAGGACTGTGAAGGCTGGTCTCTGGCAGTGGCGGAGGCGTCCACGCCTTCACTATTGCCCAGATATCGCATCCTCCCATTCCCATACCACGGCTGTTGATTCGTCTGAACCGCATAATCAAAGGTGATGGTACCTACACCGTCAGCGTAGGTGTAATCGAAGCCCAGCAGGGCACCGGCCCCGACCACCTCGCCATTATCTACCTTTTGGAAGTATGGCCCACCGGAAGACTCCACCTTCTTGAGCTGCGAATCAACAACTATGGGATCTGCTGGTTGCCCGTCCTGATATGCCGTGTATAGCGTGTTGGCATTATGTATCCACACCCCAGCGGCAACGCCAGCAAGACCGCCCTTAGTGATCGCGTGACGGCTGAGGGTTGGCAGAGCCTTTTTACTAGCCCGCTTCAAGATGCCGCGTGTCTTTTTGTACTTGCCGAACTTCTCCGGGTCGGTGTTATCGAGGAACTTGCGTAGCTTTCTGACCTCGCCCTCGTCCAGAACCTCGGTAGAGGGTGGTGGCGTCTGTGCGACGGCAGGCGAAGTCAAACAACCAGTAGAGGCGGCCCCGAAAAGGACCGCCCCTGTGGCTGCAACGGCCAGCAGCAACACTAGGCCGTATTTCAGCATCTAGCTCGTAAATTTCTTCACGAGCTTGTACACAACCGTGCCGCCAAGCACGATCAC
>NZ_LEKG01000266.1:0-6563 GCF_001029515.1 Micromonospora sp. RV43
GAGGGGGAGTCAGGGGGTGCGGAGGATGCCCAGGCGCTGGGTGGCTCTTGTCAGGGCCACGTAGAGGTCGCTGTGGCCCCTCGGGGACTCGGAGACGATGCGGGCCGGGTCGACCACCAGTACCGAGTCGAACTCCAGGCCCTTTGCCTGCTCGGTGGTCAGCACCACGATCCGGTTCGCCAGCTCCGGCTGCTCACCCACCGTCGCCTCCGGCAGCGCCGCCACCACCGCGCCGCCCAGCTCGGCCACCCGGCCGGTCGGCACCAGCACGCCGAGCCGCCCGTCTCCGAGCGACGCCGCCTCCCGGGCCGTCGCCTCGACCAGCTCCGTGACCAGCCGGTCCGCCGGTACGGTCCGGTCCCACGGCGGTACGCCGGTGGCGCGTACCGAGCGGGGTGGCCGCAGCGCCGGGTCGATCTCGGCGAGCACGTCGGCGGCGACCGCCATGATCTCGGCCGGGGTGCGGTAGCTGACAGTCAGCTCCTCCAGCCGCCACCGATCCGCCACGTACGGCGCCAGCGCCTCGCCCCACGACGGCGTGCCCGCGAGCGCACCGGTCTGCGCCACGTCGCCGACGATCGTCATGGACCGGCTCGGGCAGCGGCGCATCAGCAGCCGCCAGGCCATCGGCGACAGCTCCTGCGCCTCGTCGACGATCACATGCCCGAACGCCCAGTTCCGGTCGGCGGCGGCGCGCTGGGCGGTGGTGAGCCGGTCGGACTCCTCCTGCCGCTCGGAGAGCCGGTCCGCGTCGATCAGGTCGGTGACGCCGAGGATCTCACCGCCGTCGGCCTCGTCCTCCACGTCGATGGAGCGGGAGCCGCGCCAGATCTCCAGCACGCCCTCGGCGTACTCGCGTTCCAGCGCCCGGATCCGCTCCCGGCGGGCCACGGCGGCACGTTCGTCCTCGCCGAGCAGCTCGGCGGCCTCGTCCAGCAGCGGCACGTCGGCTGGCGTCCAGCCGCCCGGCTCGCGGTGCAGCGCGGTCCGCTCGGCGTCGGTGAGCATCGGCGCTGCGGTGGCGATCCGTTCCGGCGAGGCGTACAGGTCGGCGAGCAGGCGCTGCGGGGTGAGCACCGGCCACAGCTCGTCCAGCGCGGCCCGGATCTCCGGCTCCTCACGCAGCTCGCGGCGGATCTCCGCGCGGTCGGCCTCGGAGAGCAGGTTGTCCCCGCCCAGCGGGTCGGCGCCGATCCGTTCGGCCACCTGGTCGGCGAGCGCGTGCACGATCTCCACGTCGAACAGGGCGCGGGCGAGGTTGTGCGGGCGGCCGGTGCGGCGTACCCGGTCCCGGGCCTGCCGCACGGTCTCCGGGTCGAGCGTCAGCACCTCCCGCTGCGGCAGCTCGATGGTGACCGGCTCGTCGGGCACCCACTGCCGGTCGCGGACCGCGGCGGCCAGCACCTCGGCCAGCACCGCGCGGCCCTTCAGCGCCGCGGTGGTGGCCGGCTCCGCGCGGCGGGCGTGTACGCCGGGGAACAGGTCGGCCTGGGTACGCAGCAGCACGCCGGTCTCGGCCAGCGTGGGCAGCACCTGGGAGATGTAGCGCAGGAACGTGGCGTTCGGGCCGACCAGCAGCACGCCGCGGGTGGAGAGCTGCTGGCGGTGGGTGTAGAGCAGGTACGCGGCCCGGTGCAGCGCCACGGCCGTCTTGCCGGTGCCGGGCCCGCCCTGGACCACCATCACGCCGGGCAGGTCGGCGCGGATGATCCGGTCCTGCTCGGCCTGGATGGTCTCGACGATGTCGCGCATCCGGCCGGTGCGCCCGGCGTTGAGCGCGGCGAGCAGCGACGCCTCGCCGGTCACCTCCTCGTGTGCGGTGGGGGAGGCGGCGGCGATGTCGAGCACCTCGTCGTTGAGCCCGGTCACCTTCCGGTCGCGGGTGCGCAGGTGGCGCCGGCGGCGTACGCCCTGCGGGTTGGCGGCGGTGGCCAGATAGAACGGCCGGGCGGCGGGGGCGCGCCAGTCCATCAGCAGCGGGTCGTAGTCGCCGGACGAGTCGAAGATCCCGATCCGGCCGATGTAGCGGACCGCGCCGTCGTCGCCGTCGAGGCGGCCGAAGCACAGGCCGCTCTCCACAGCGGAGAACTGTTCGACCTGGTCGGCGTACATCGCGACTGTCGAGTCGCGCTGCGAGCGGGCCTGCTGCGTGCCACCGGTGTGGCGCAACTCCTCGTCGAGCCGCCGGGCGGCCTGTTCCCGCATGCCGTCCAGCCGGTCGTACAGCATCGAGACGTATTCCTGTTCCCGGCCGATCTCGTCGTCCTGGCGCAGGTCAGCCGACACGTCGGAGTGCGTTGACAATCCGGCTCCTCATTGACTAAAATTGCCGCAGGAATGGCATTCAGAAGCCATTCCTTTTTTGTGCCTGAACTGAGAAAGATAGCGCGTCGGCAGCCACCAGACCAAGCCCGGACACGACTCGGGGCCCGGCCGGCGTCAGCCGACCGAGCCCCGGGCACGGCGATTCTCAGCCCTTTGCGGCCTCGTAGAGCCGCTCCGGCGTGACCAGACCGGCGATCACCCGGCCGTCGTCGGTCAGCAGCACGCTGAACAGCTTGCCGCTGAGCAGCCGGCCGCTGCCCCAGTCGCCGCTGACCTTCGGCAGGTCACCGAGCACCTGCCCCAGCATCTGGGCATCCGGCGCGTCCGCGCCGGGCTTCGCGCCGCCGCCGGTCGCCGCGTCGCCGATCTTGGCGACCACCACCGTGGTCCAGCCGGTGCCGACGGTACGGACGTCCGGCTTCTCGGCGTCCTTCTTGTCGAACCGCTTACCCGCCGGTCCGGGTCGCTCGCCCTCGGTCGCCTCGGTGACCTTCACGCCGGGCGGCGGGTTGAACCGGAACTGGTCGGCCTCCGGCGTGCGGAAGTCGACCTGGGTGAACGCCACCTGGAACGCCGGCTCGTCCTGCCCGTCGGCGAGCACCTGCAGGCGCAGCGGCACGTGCTCCTTCGCGTCGAGTGCGATCCGGACCTGGTGGACCAGTGACGCCTTGTCACGCGGCGTGAGCACCAGCTCGTACGCGTCCCGCCCGGCGACCGTTGCGGTGCGGCCGACGGTGACCGCGGTGGTCGGGTCGATCGCCTCCAGCGCCCGGTCCGCGGCGTCGGCCGGGGTGGCCGGCACGGTGGCATGGTCCGGCGCGTCGGCCGGCAGCTTCCGGTGCGTCGCGGTGTTCTCCCGGCTGTTCCAGGTCCAGACGTCGCGCCCGTTGCGCAGGATGTCCTGCTCGCCGAGCGTGTCGACCAGCGCGAGCCGCTGCCGGTCCTCGCCGCCGTACCAGACGCGCAGCGTGTGCGTACCGGAGACCAGGCCGGCCAGGTCGTTGCCGGTGGCCTGGCCGGCGAGCGCGGCGATCGGCGGCAGGCCGAGGTCGGCGCGCTGCACCACGGTGCCGGAGAGCCCCTCCAGGCGGGACGTGCGCAGGTCTTCCAGGAGCTGGGCGGCGCTGCGCGGCGGCAGCGCCGGGTCGGCGCCGGCGGCGAACGTGCCGACGGCGGCGCCACCGCCGATCACGGCGACCCCCGCGGTCACCGGGACCAGCCAGCGCAGCACGGCGCGGTTCTTCATCACTGACATAGTGTGCACCTCCTGCGCTCCATGCTGCGCGACCGTCGCTGTGACCACGCTGAGGAGATCCCCTACGGGTGACCCCATGGTGGCACCCTTGACCGGTGCGGTTGCTGGTGGTGGAGGACGAGACGCGGCTCGCGGCGGCGCTGCGCCGGGGCCTGTCGGCGGAGGGTTTCGTGGTCGACGTGGCGGCTACCGGCCCGGACGGGCTGGACGCGGCCCGGCACGGCGAGTACGACGCGATGATCCTCGACGTGATGCTGCCCGGTTTGTCCGGTTACGAGGTGGTCCGCCGGCTGCGCGCCGAGCAGCGCTGGCTGCCGGTGCTGATGCTGTCGGCCAAGGACGGCGAGTACGACCAGGCCGACGGCCTGGACTGCGGCGCCGACGACTACCTGACCAAGCCCTTCTCGTACGTGGTGCTGCTGGCCCGCCTGCGGGCGTTGCTGCGCCGCGGCGCGCCCCGGCGGCCGACCGTGCTCACCGTCGGCGACCTGCGCCTGGACCCGGCCCGCCGCCGGGTCACCCGGGCCGACACCGAGGTGGTGCTGACCAGCCGCGAGTACGCGCTGCTGGACTACCTGATGCGCCGCCCCGGCGAGGTGGTCTCCAAGACCGAGCTGCTGGACCACGTCTGGGACGCCTCGGTCGACACCGCGCCGAACGCGGTGGAGGTCTACGTCGGCTACCTGCGCCGCAAGATCGGCCGGGAGCGGCTGGAGACGGTACGCGGCGCCGGTTACCGGCTGGCCACATGAGCCGGTGGATACGCGGCCCGCTGCCGCGGCTGGGCCTGCGGGCGCGGCTGCTCGCGCTGGGCGTGGTGGGGCTGGCGGTCGGGTTCGCGTTCGGCGGGACGCTGCTGCTGGGCGCGCTGGGCTGGACGCTGCAACGGTCGGTCGACGAGGAGGCGCTGCGTACCGCCGACGCGGTCGCGTTGCTGACCGCCGAGGACGCGCTGCCGGACCCGCTGCCTGTCGCGGGCGGGCAGCTGCGGGTGCAGGTGGTCGACGCGCAGGGCCGGATCCGGGCCGCCTCGATCGACGCGGACCGCCTCGTGCCGATGCTCGGCCCGGACGAGCTGCGTCCCGGGCAGCGGCAGCGGCTGGTGGTCGACGGGCGGCGCGCCGGCATGCCCGGCCCGGTCCGGGTGGTCACGGTGCCGGCCGGCACGGCGCAGGAGCCGCGTACGGTGCTGGTCGCCAAGTCGCTCACCGACGTGCGGCACAGCCTGCACGTGGTCCGCAACCTGCTGCTCGTGGGCTTCCCGCTGCTGGTGGCGGGGCTCGGCGTGGTGGCCTGGCGGGTGGTGGGCGCGACGTTGCGCCCGGTCGAGCAGTTGCGCAGCGGCGCCGCCGAGATCACCGGGCGGGCCGGGGCGGAGCGGCTGCCCGTACCGGCCGGGCAGGACGAGATCCACCGGCTCGCGGTCACGCTCAACGACATGCTGGACCGGCTGGCCGCGTCCCGGGACCGGCAGCGCGCGTTCGTCGCCGACGCCGCGCACGAGCTGCGCAGCCCGCTGACGAACATGCGTACCGAGCTGGAGGTGGCCCGGCGTCTCGGCGGCGACACCGACTGGCCGGCGGTCGCCGACGACCTGCTCGCCGACACGGAGCGGCTGAGCCGCCTGGTGGACGACCTGCTGTTGCTGGCCCGCCTCGACGAGCAGGACGCCCGGCCGTCCCCGGTCGGCCCGGTGGAGCTGGGGGAGCTGCTGCGCGGTGTGGCCGCCCGCTACCCGTCGCCGCCGGTCCGGCTGACGCCGCCGGACGCGCCCCGGTGGGTCGAGGGGGACGCGGGGGAGCTGCGCCGGGTGCTGGTGAACCTCGTGGACAACGCGCTGCGGCACGCGTACTCCGCCGTGGACCTGGCCGTGAGCGGGCCGGACGGGGCGTACCACCTGATCACGGTGACCGACGACGGGCCGGGTATCCCGGCGGCGGACCGGGAGCGGGTGTTCGCCCGGTTCACCCGGCTCGACGACGCGCGGGCCCGCGACGCGGGCGGCGCGGGCCTGGGCCTGGCCATCGTGCGTGAGCTGGTACGGCGGGCCGGCGGCACGGTGGAGCTGGCCGACGCGACGCCCGGCGCCGCCGCGCCGGGGCTGCGCGCGACGGTACGGCTGCCCGCGCTGGCCGAGCCGGACGCGGAGTGAGCGGTCAGCGGCGGCGCTTGGTGCAGACCGGGCCGGTGCGCGCGACCGTGTCGGTGGACCAGACGAGTGCCACAGTGAAGCAGTAGTCGGTGGTGCGGTCGAGCCCGTAGGCGATGTAGTCGGCCGACCCGGCGGGCAGCGTCGCGAACGTGCCCTGCGGCTGCCCGGACCGGCCCCCGGCGACCACCACCGGCCCTTCCGCGCCGGCCGGGTACGTCCAGCTCAGCACGATGCTGTCGCGCCGGTCGGTGAGTGTGAACCTTCCGGGCGGCGTGCCAGGCTTGGCGGCTGCGGGAGTGGACGGCACGGGACCGGCGGAGGTGGGCGGCGGAGCGCTGGTGGCCGGTGGCGGGGCGTCGCGGCCGTCGTCCACCCGGGACACCCCGGCGATCACCGCGACGGTGCCGAGCAGCAGCGCCACCGCGACGCCGAGCACCACGAGCGGCAGCCAGGGCCGGGCGCGCCGCTCCGCGACGGGTGGCCGGGGCACGTGCACCGGCAGGTAGCGCGACGGCGGCTCGGGTGGGGGCGGCGGCACGCGGCGTACCCCGGCCTGGTCGTCGGCGAGACCGACCACTGTGGGCGGCAGCGGGTCGGCGTCCGGGCGCCACGGCTGCTCGGCCGGCTCGTCGGGCGGCCACGGGTAGTCGTCGAACCCGTCGGCCTCCGGCGCGGTACGCGGCGTCGGCACGTGCGCAGTCTCGGCGGCCCGTCCGGGCGGGTGGTAGAGCGGCGTCTCGACCGGTTCGTCGAGCGCGGGCGGCGAGTACGGCGGCAGGTCGTGCGGCCCTTCGGCCGGCGGGGGCACCCGGGCGGCGGGCACCACAGGCG
>NZ_LEKG01000267.1:0-6473 GCF_001029515.1 Micromonospora sp. RV43
GCCTCGGGCACCGTGTTCCGGGCTCCCCGGGTGGCGTTCTCCACCCGTTCCAGCCGGGCCCGGGCGCCCATCGTGCGTCCGGGCAGCCGGACGTCGCCCCGGGAGAGCTGAGCCACGTACCAGGCGGGCAGGTAGCCCTCGATCGGCAGCCCGGGGTTGACCGCCAACCACCACTCGGGGTTCGGCCAGCCGGCCGCCAGGTCCGGGTAGGGGACGCGGCGGGTGGGGCCCGCGTTCTCCCCCAGGCTCGCACGCAGCGCGGCGACGGAGGTGAAGGCCAGCACGTGGGTGCGCCCCCCGGAGGTCCAGGTGCCCCACCCGGCGGTCGGTCCGTTCGCGACCGGAAGCAAGAGATCGACGCGGGTCAGCGCACGGAAGTACTGCTGCTGGTCCTGCGCGCGCAGCGCGTCCCGCATCGCCACCTCGGCCTCGGTGGCCGGCTCCCATCCGGTCACGGCCACCTCTCCTTCCGCGAACAGGCCACAGGCATCGCATACAACCTACAAGGTGGCAGCAAGATCAGGACTTCTGGCCATCGACGGTCGGCCCCGACGTGAGTGAGCCGCTAACATCCCGTTCCGGAGCCGACACGTTACGGAGGTCGTCGATGTCTCGGCCAGTCGCGTACCCCGTCGTGGCCGCCCTGGCGACGCTCCTCGTCGCCGGGGTTCCGGCCGCTCCGGCGACGGCTCGCGCACCCGCCGGCTGCGCCTCGCCGCCCGCGCCGGCCCGCCCGGTGGCGGACCAGCCGTGGCCGCAGCAGCGGTACGCCCCGGAACGGCTCACCCCCCTCGCAACGGGGGCCGGGGTCGTGGTCGCGGTCGTCGACTCGGGAGTGGACCGGTCCCACCCGCAGCTGGCCGGTCGCGTCCTCGACGGCGCCGACTTCCTCGATCGGAGCGGGGACGGCACCCGGGACTGCGCCGGGCACGGCACCGGGGTGGCGAGCATCATCGCCGCCGCGCCGCAGCCCGGCGTCGCGTTCCGCGGCCTCGCGCCGGACGCACGCATCCTGCCGGTACGGGTGAGCGAGCAGCAGGTGGTCGACGGGCGGGAGTCGGGGCGTACCGTCGACGCGGCCGGGTTCGCCCGGGCCATCCGCTGGGCCGTGGACCACGACGCCGACGTGCTCAACCTCTCGGTCGTGCTGTACGCGGACGACCCGGCCGTACGCGCCGCCGTCGCCTACGCGGTGCGGCGGGACGTGGTGGTGGTGGCCGCCGCCGGCAACCTGCACGACAACGGGGATCCCCGGCCCTACCCGGCGGCGTACGACGGGGTGCTCGGCGTCGGCGCGATCGGGCGGGACGGGACACGCTCGGCGTTCTCCCAGACCGGCTCGTACGTGGACGTGGTCGCCCCTGGTAGCGAGGTGCTGATGGCGGCGCCCAGGTCGGGCCACCAGCGGGCGGAGGGGACCAGCTACGCCACTCCGTTCGTGGCGGGTACTGCCGCGTTGCTGCGCCAGTACCGGCCCCGGCTGAGCGCGGCCGAGGTGGCCGGCCTGATCGTGGCCGCCGCCGACCCGGCGCCCGGGCGGGACGCGGGCTACGGCGCGGGGGTGCTCAACCCGTACCGGGCGGTGACCGAGTCGGCCGGCGCGACCGATTCCCGCACCCGGCCGGGGGCGGCGCTTCCCGCCGAGCGGCCCGATCCGGCCGCACTGGCCCGCCAGTCCCGCCGGGACACGGCCCGGGACCGGGCGCTGCTGGCCGCCGCCGTCGCGGGCGGGGCGGTGGCACTGGTGGCGGCGCTCGCCCTGGTGCTGCCGCGCGGCGCACGCAGGCGCTGGCGGGCGGCGGACCCGGCAGTTCCGAGCTGATCGCCGGCCACGCGCGAAGCCGCGCGGCCCGGGTCACCTGCCCGGGCCGCGCGGCGTCGGTTCACTGGAACAGGTTGGCGTTGCGCTTCTCGGTGTCGAGGTAGTCGGTCGCGGAGTCCTCGACGGCGAGCTTGATGTCACGCAGCATCGCCTGGAGGTCCTGCGAGGCGGCCCGCCACCGGGACTGCCGCACCTCGTACGCCTCGCGGGCCTCGCCGTTCCAGCTCGCCACCAGTGGGGCGGCGTCGCGTTCGAGCTGACCGAGCTGACTCTCCAGCGTGGACAGCGCCCGTTGGATGTCGGCGCCCGCCTGTTGCAGGGCGGCGAAGTTGACGACCAGCACACCGTGCTCCATGGATTCGATCCTTCCGGTTGTCAGAGCGGCAGCTGGATGCCGCGGTTGGTGCCCGCCACCCGGCCGGCGGCCTCGGTGTCGGCGACGTCGTAGTGGCGGCCGGCGCTGCGGATCGCGGTCGCGGTCTCGCGCAGCGCCCGCTGAAGGGCTGCCTGGTCCTGCGCCCACTGCTGCTTGACCTGCGCGAACGATCGCCCACCGGCACCCCGCCAGGCCTGCTGCAACACCTCCAGCTCGGCCATCAGGCCGCTGAGCATGGTCTGGAGCGACTGGTCGACCTGCTCGAACTTCGCGGCGGTCTGCTGCATCACCGCGGCTTCTGCCTGGGTCTGGGACATCCCGGACGTCACCTCGTCTCCTCGGTCGTGGCTGGCCACCGTGTGACCACCGTGGACTCGTCGGCGGGGGTCCGGGGCCGGTGGAGGGGGAAGCCCGGTGGCGGCGGACACGCAACTCGACGATTTCGTCGCTGACGGTAGCCGCCCGACTCCGGTTCTGCTACCCCCTCGGGCTCCCCTGTGGACAACCCGCCCACTACGATGAGCCACGGCAGCGTCACGCGGAGACCCGGCGAGGAGGTGCGGTGACCGCGAGCACGTCCGAGCGGCCCGCGTCCGTCCCGGTCCGCACGTCACAGTGGACGAGTCGTCCGACCGCTCGCCTGCGCGCCGGCCAGATCGTGGCCACCCAGGTCGCGGCGGCGGTGCTGGTCGCAGCCGCCGGGCGGGGTGTCGTGCCGACGGCCGTCGCGCTGCTGTCGGCGGCCCTGCTGCTGCCGGCCGCGTGGGTCCGGGTGCGCGGCCGCTGGCTGCACGAGTGGCTCGTCACCGCTGCCGCGTACGTGACGCGGCGGCGCGCCCTGCCACCGGCGGCCGATCCGGCGGCGCTGCTGGGGCTGCTCCGGCCGGGCTCGGTGGTCGGCGCGACCGAGGCGTCCGGCGGGGCGGCCGTGCTGCACGACGCCGCCGGGCTGACCGCCCTCCTGGAGCTGGGCGACCCGGACGACCTGCTCGGCGACCACGCGCACGAGCTGCCCACGCCGTTCGACCTGCTTCCCCCGGCCGGTCCGGACGCCCCCGCGATCCGGCTGCAACTGGTGTTCTCGTCGTCGCCCGCACCGGTGCCCGCGGTTGCCGGCGGTCCGGCCGGGACGTCGTACCGCCAGCTCACCGACGGGCGGGTGGCCGCGCGGGCACGGGTGGTGCTGGTCGTCCAGGTGCTGCGCGCAGACGGCTGGCCGGACGAGGACCTGTTGCGGGCACTGTCCGGCACCCTGCGGCGACTCGTCCGCCGGCTCGGCCCGCTCACCGCCCGGCCGCTGGGCGGCGACGCGGCGCTGCGGGTGATCGCCGAACTTGCCCACCACGAACCCGGCGCCCCGGTACGGGAGACCTGGCCGCTGCTCACTGTCGGTGGCTTGACGCAGGCCACCTGGCGACTGCGCCGGTGGCCGGATCCGCGTGGCGAGGCGGCCCGAGGGCTGGTGGGCCGCCTGCTCGCACTGCCCGCGACCGCCACCACAGTCGCGCTCACAGCCGGTCCGCGCACCGGCACCGCGCCGGTCCCGGCCGAGCTGGCGGTACGGGTGGCGGCCGGGAGCGCGGCCGGGCTGTCGACGGCGGAACGCACGCTGCGCCGGATCGCCGGTGACGTCGGCGGCGAGTTGCGCCGGCTCGACGGTGAGCACCTCGCCGGGCTGGCCGCCACGCTGCCGTTGGCGGTGACCGGCGGTGCCGCGTCCCCGGCCGGGTCGCCTCCGCCCGCGCTGGACCTGCCCTCGGCCACCGCCGGCCTGATGGTGGGCGCGAACCGGCACGGCGCCGCACTCACCGTCCGCCTGTTCCGCCCGGCCACGACCCGGGTGCTGCTCGTGGGCGGCGTGCCCGCGGCGCAACTGCTCGTGCTGCGGGCGCTGGCGCTCGGCGCGCGCGTGGTGGTGCAGACCGGCCGCCCCCGCTTCTGGGAGCCGTTCGTGCGGGGTGTCGGGACGGTCGGCGGCGGCGTACCGCTGCTCCCGCCGGGCCGTCCGGCCGGTGGCGCGCCCGGCTCGCCGCTGCACCCGCTGCTGGTGGTGGTGGACGCCGGCCCGGTGCCGCCGGAGGCCGGACCGGCAGCCGCCTGGCAGTCGGTGCTGGTGGTCCGCGACGAGCTGACCTCGGCCGACACGCCCGCGCTGGCCCGCGCCGACCTGGCGATCCTCCAGCCGCTCGACCCGGACGAGGCCGCGCTGGCGGGCGCGGCGCTGGGCCTGGGCGGTTCCGCCGAGTGGCTCACCCGGATCCGCGACGACATGGTGGCTGTGGTCAACCGGCGGGCCCTGCGCTGGGCGCTGCTCTCGCCCACACCTGTCGAGTCGCAACTGGTCGGTCGCCCGGCCCGGCACTGACGAGCCGCACCGCCGCGTACCAGGTCGAGCCTTCCCCTGGTGGTACGGCCGTGGCACGATCCCGGCCATGGATTTCCTGAAGGGTCTTCTGATTCGCGTGGGTTCGACGGCGGTGGCGTTCTGGCTCGCCACCCTGCTCATCCCGGGCATCTCGCTCGACTCCGACTCGGCCACCGAGACGGTGATCACGCTGGTGCTCGTCGCGGTCATCTTCGGTGTGGTGAACGCGGTGCTCCAGCCGATCATCAAGACCGTGGGGTGCGGCTTCTACCTGCTGACCCTCGGCCTGATCGCGCTCGTGGTGAACGGCCTGCTCTTCCTGCTCACCAGCTGGATCGCCGGTGAGGCCGGACTGCCCTTCCACGTGGACGGGTTCTGGCCGGAGGCGGTGCTGGGCGCGCTCTTCGTCGGCATCGTCACCTGGATCCTCGGCGCCGTCCTCGACCGCGACTGACACCGGACCCGGCCGGCCGCCTTCGCGGCCGGCCGGGACCACCAGGCCAGCCGCAGGGAATTGGCTGGCGAGGGCCCCGGCCGGGGGTACTAGCCTCGGCCGGGTGTTCACCCTGACCCGCGCGGACGGCTACGTGATCAGCACCGACCCGGATCGGATCGACCTGGACCGGGTGCACGTCTGGCTCTCCACCGACGCGTACTGGGCGCTGGGGCGGGAGCGGGAGACGGTGGCGCGCGCGTTCACCGGCTCGATCGGCTTCGGCGTCTACCGGCCGGGTGACGGACGGCAGGTCGCTGTCGCCCGGGTGGTCACCGACGGGGCCACGTTCGCCTGGCTGTGCGACGTGTACGTGGACCCGGCCGAGCGGGGTAGCGGGCTGGGCACCTGGCTGGCCGGCGCGGTCCGCGACCACCTGAACGAGCTGGGCGTACGCCGGATCCTGCTGGCCACGCTCGACGCGCACGGGGTCTACGCGAAGATCGGCTTCAAGCCGGTCGCAGCGGATCGGTGGATGGAGCTGGATCAGCGGGTGACGCCGGTCACCGATAAGGACCAAGATAAGGATCCACCACTTACGGTGGAGCGGTGAACCAGCTCCGGCTCGGCTACCTGTACGGCGTCGGCGCGTACCTGATCTGGGGTTTCTTCCCGATCTACCTGAAGCTGCTGCGCCCGGCCGGGCCGGTGGAGATCCTCGCGCACCGGATCCTCTGGTCGGTGGCGTTCGTGGCGTTGCTGCTGGCCGCCACGCGGCACGCCGGCTTCCTGCGCAAGCTGGCCCGGCGACCCCGGGCGCTCGCCGGCATCGGGCTCGCCGCCGCGCTGATCGCGGTCAACTGGGGCACGTACATCTACGGCGTGAACTCCGACCGGGTGGTGGAGACGGCGCTCGGTTACTTCATCAACCCGCTGGTGTCGGTGCTGTTCGGCGTCCTGGTGCTGCGGGAACGGCTGCGCCGCGCCCAGTGGGCGGCGCTCGGCGTGGGTGCGCTCGCGGTCGCGGTGCTCACCGTCGACTACGGCCGCCTGCCCTGGCTGGCGCTCACCCTGGCGTTCAGCTTCGCCGGGTACGGGCTGGTCAAGAAGCAGCTCGCGCTGCCCGCCACGGAAGGGCTGTTCGTCGAGTCGGCGGTGCTGGCGCTGCCCGCACTGGCGTACCTGGGGTGGCTGTCGGCGCGCGGCGACTCGACGTTCGGGCACATCTCGGCCGGGCACACCGCACTGCTGGTGCTGGCCGGGGCCGCCACCGCGATCCCGCTGCTGCTGTTCGCCGGGGCGGCGAACCGGCTGCCGCTGTCCACTGTCGGCATGCTGCAGTACCTCGCGCCGATCCTCCAGCTCGGCTGCGGCGTGCTGATCTTCCACGAGCCGATGCCGCCGGCCCGGCTGGCCGGTTTCGCCCTGGTCTGGCTCGCCCTGGTGGTCTTCACCGCCGACGCCCTGCGCCACTCCC
>NZ_LEKG01000268.1:0-6421 GCF_001029515.1 Micromonospora sp. RV43
GGGTGGTGGTGGCGCGGCGGGCGTGTTGTTCGGCGCGGCGGGCGGCGCGCAGCGCCCAGCAGGGGCCCTGCTGCCTGCGGCACTGCAGGTTGGTGCAGGCGCCGTCGGGTCCGGGTTGGTGGGCGGCGGCGACGTCGACCGCGAGGGCCCACAGGAGCCTGTCGGTGACGTCGTCCGGTACGGCGGTGCGGTCGCTGGGACGCCGGCTGCGGCCCTTGGGCTGTGCGCGGTTTGCCATGGCGGGTGGCCCTTCGGTCGGCGGATCGCGGGCATGCGCGGTCGCCGCCCGACTCGCGTCGGAGCCCTTGGGAGTGCTGATGTCCGCACGATGGCCGACGACCAGCGCTGATCGACGCTCATCTCTCGGCGAAGGTCAAGTCGTGTCGGGCGGGCAGAACCTTGCCCGCCCGACACGGCAGCGTGAAGTCGTAGTTCAGGTGGTCTGTTCGGAGTCGAGGCGTACGCGGGTGGGGTCGACGATGGTGAGCAGGCGGCAGGAGACGCCGCGCCAGTAGCGGCCGTTGTTGCCGCCGAGCGGGACGAGGGAGACGCGGCCGGTCCCGGTGTCGCGTAGCACCACGTACAGCTCGCCGGGAGGCTGCTTCCAACCCGGGCCGGCGACAGTGACGAGGGTGCCCGGGTGCAGCGGCGCCTCGTGGATCATGGTCCACTCGCCGCTGTGGGTGCCGCCGCCGGTGCTGCTACCGCTGGTGGTGGTGTCCGCTGCGGGGGCGGGCCGCAGGTAGGTGGGGTTGACCTTCACCGGTCGGCCGCCGTCGACGGGTTCGACGACGACGTTGACCGGCAGCAGCCGGGTGACGCGGTAGGTGACGCCCCGGGTGCTGGCGCGGGCCACCGCCGGGTCGATGGTCACCCGGTCACCGATGGCGTACGTGTGGGGGCTGCTCATGGCGGATGCGCTCCTTAACGGGTCTCGGCGACCGTCGCCGAGAACGGGGAAAGCAGGGCTGGGCGGAGGGAAGCGGGGCATGCTGAGGACCTCGCGCACGTCGGCGGGCGCGAGGTCCTCTTGGTGTGTCCGTGAGCGGTCAGCGGCGGCGCAGGTCCCGCAGGCGGGTACCCGGCGGCGGCCCGGTGTGGCCGGTGGTGGCGGTGGCTCCGTGGACCCCAGCTCCGGCTTGTTTGGCCTGGTACATGGCGATGTCGGCCTGGCGTAGCAGGGTGCGTGGGCTGATGCCGAGGGCGGCGCTGGTGTGCCCGACGCTGGCGTGCACGGCCACGGCGTGCTCGCCGAGGTCGACGGGGTGGCGGCCGACCGCCCGCCAGGCGGCGCGGGCGGCGGCGGCGATGTCGTCGGGGCCGCCGTCGACCAGCAGGGCGAACTCGTCGCCGGACAGCCGCGCGGCGAGCCGTACCGGCCCGCGCAGGGTTGCCAGCCGTCGGCCGACCTCGGTGAGGACGTCGTTGCCGGCTTCGTGGCCGAGGGTGTCGTTGACGGCTTTAAAGCGGTCGAGGTCGAGCAGGACGAGCCCGAACGGGGCATCTGTGCGGGTGGCGCGGGTGAGGGCGGCGAGCAGTGCTCGCCGGTTGGGCAGGCCGGTGGTGTCGTCGTGGTCGGCGGCGTGGCGGGCGCGGGTCAGTGCCTGCTGTTGGCGCCACAGCAGCGCTGCGGCGAGGGCGAGACCGGCGAGGACTCCACCGGTGGCGGTGACGATCGAGGTCAGGATGGGAGACACTTCGAGAGCTCCTTCTGCAGTAAGGAGCACCGGGGGCGGGCGTGGTTCCGGGAAGTTCGACGCCCGCCCCCGGGCTACCGGCTGGCGGGGTCGTTCAGGCGGTGGTGTCGGCGAGAGCGAACGTCGCGGGCTTCTCGGCGGCCAGCACTGCCCGCCCGGTCCCGACGAGCTTCACGGCGGCGTTGTGGACCGCACCCGCGCTGGCCTTCTTCGCGCCGGTTCCCTCGTTGGCCCGGTCGACCAGCTTGCACAGCTCGCTGACCTTGTACTGCTGGCCGGGGTTGGCCTCGAGGATGTCGAGGATCGCGCCGCGCAGGGTGCCGGACGCTCGCCGGGTAGAGGGCTGTGCCGAATCGCCCGCCGCCTCCGTGGCCGGCGTAGCGGCGGGTGCTTCCGGGGCGGGGTCGCCCGTGGTGCTGTCGGTGGCCCCGCCGGCAGGGCCACCATCCGGTGTGGCCGGTCTGACGTCCGTGTCGTTCGCTGCGGGCATCGTTCCGGTGGCCGGGTCGGTGTCGTCGGTCGCGCCCGGCACGTCGGGGTCGGCAGTCGAGCGGTCGTCATCGTCGCCGTGGTCGGTTTCGGTGTCCTCGGCTTCAGCGGCCTCGTCGGGTGCGGCCTCGACGTCACCAGCAGCCGGCGATGCTTGCTCCTGGGCGGCGTCCGGCTGCCCATCGGCGGGAATCTCGGCGGCTGGTTGCTCGTCGTCCTGCCCGGCGGCATCTCCGGCCACCTGCGTGTCGTCGCCGCGTGGCTCGAGATCTGCGGCGGTGGTGACTGTGTCCACGTCTGAAGTGGAGGATTCCGGTGCGGGCTCGTCGTGCTCGCCCTGCTCGACGTGCGCGCGGCCGGTGTCGGTCAGCCGCCACAGGCTGCGTCCGGTGTCGTTTCGGCTGGGCTCGGCCAGTCCCGCGGTTTCCAGGGTGCGCAGTTTCGGGGTGGTGGTGGAGTAGCCGAGGCCGGCTTCGGTGGCGATGGCGGCGGCGGTGGCTTCGCCGAGGCGGTGCAGCGCGGCGAGGACCTTCGCGACGCTGGGTGCCAGTGGTGCTGGTGCGGCCGTGTTGGTGGGGGTGCTGATCATGGGCGCGGGCCCCCTTTCTCCTGCCGTCGGCAGGGGTCGGTGAGTGAGGCGCGTGCACTGATGCACGCTTCGGATCGGGCATTGATCAAGTCGTTTGCCCGGAGTGCGGGACTCCGGCGACGCGCACAGGTGTGCCGCCCGGCGAACGCTCGCCGGGCGGCCTGCTGGTGACAGGGGGTCAGTGCGCGGCGTGGTAGGCGTCGCGGACCGTGGCGGGGATGACGCCCCCGGTTCGTGGCCGGGGCAGGTTCAGCTCCTGCCAGTTCGCGGTCCACCACCAGGTGCGGATCTCCTGGCTCTGGGTGCGGCCGGTCGCGGTGCCGTGCTGCCGCCGTGGTGCGCGGGTCTGTTTCGGCAGGCGGCGTCCGGCCGTGATGAACGGGCCGAAGGCAGCGGCCATCCGGTCGAAGTTGCCGGCGGACAGGTCGATCTCGTAGGTGATGCCGTTGAAGGCGAACTGGTAGGTGCCGACGTCGTCGGTGGAGCCGTCGAGGTCGTCGACGACGATCGCGGTGGTGTGGGTGGCCACGAGGGCCACCTCCTTTCCTTCGAGGGGTGGGTTACTGGGCGGTTTGGTGGGTGCCGAGGCCGAGCTGGTAACCGATGGCGGGCCCGCGGCGTACGGCGGCGACGGCGGCGGGCAGGTGTCGGCGTTGCCAGCCGTGCAGGGCGGCGGTGAGGTCGGCGGCGTACTTGCGGTGCTGGGTGAGGGCGGCGACGAGGCCGGCCTGCTCGGCCAGGGTGGTGACCTTCATGCCGGAGTGCAGGACCCCGGTGGGCAGCCGGCGGGTCAGCGCCTGGTGCAGCAGGGTCCAGGTGGTGTTGCGCCCAGGGTAGGTGCGTCGGAAGGTCTCGGCGGGGTGGCGGTCGCGAACGGTCATCTGGACGATGGCCTCGGAGTCGTGGGCGACGAACTCGTGCTGGCCGATGTCGAGGCGGTCGAGCACGTCGAGGGCGGGGTGTTCCAGGCCGATGAGGCCGCCGCCCAGGGACGCGGACGCCGGTGCGGCTTCGTACACGGTGACATCGTCGAACCCGGCGTGCAGCAACAGCAGCGCGGTGACGGGGCCGGTGAGGCTGCCGCCGATGACCGCGATGCGGGGCCTGTTGGTGGATGTCATGAGGGTTCCCTTCTGGAGGGTGGGAACCCGGGCACGGCCGTGCCCGGGTCTGCGCGAGTGCGCGGGTGGCCGGGCATCGGCCAGGTGGGTGCAGTGAGAAAGCGCGTCAACGGCGGTGGGCCGTCGACGCGCTGATCAGCCGCCGCTGTGCGGCGGGCGGATAGAGGTTTGGAAGATCCGGCGCCGGACTGCGTCCGCTGGTGCGCGAGGCGCGACCGGGCGGGCAATGCAGCGCGGGAGGGCGCGGCCTTGGCGGGTTACCGGCCGGGCGTGGTGAACGGCGGCGGCACGGGAAGGATGCGCCGCGCCCGCCGAAGTACCTCGTCGGCGACCGGGATCAGCGGCGTCGCGTCCGGTGAGGTGATCGGGGTGGTGCGGTGCCAGCCGCTACCGGGGCTGCTGGCGATGATCGTCCAGGTCAACAGCGGGGTGAGGACCTCGGCGACCGCCGTGCTCTGCTTGGCGTAGCTGTCCCGGTAGACCCGCACCCGCAGGACGTACCCGTCGGTGTGGTGCACCCGGTTCAGCTCGTAGCAGCCGGGGCCGCCCTGGTGGAACACGTTGTCGACGATCACCGCGACCGGTCCGTCGGGTCGGCTGCGCGGGAGGTCGTCTCGGACGCGACGAGGGTCCAGGGCCACTGGTAGGCGCCGATGGCGTAGCAGCGGTTGGCGTCCGGGACGACTCGGTCGTCCTCGACCCAGCGGCCGTCCAGGCCGTCGTCGTGCTCCCACTCGACGGCGACCTCGTCGCCCTCGAACCGCAGCCGGGGGTGCTCGCCCGGCATGTCGCCGGGGTAGAGGCCGTCGAGGTGGGCGGCCATGCGCTGCACCGAGGACAAGGGGAAGCGGCACAGCAGCCCGGTGCGGGCGAGGGTGGTGTAGCCGGTGGCGACCATGGCGCGGTAGGCGCCGCCGCCGACCACGTCGCAGGTGACAGCCGCCGGTGTCCAGGTGGACAGCGGCGGGGTGATGTCGCCGCGGTGGCGGGAGATGCGGTAGCGGTCGCCTGTGGCCTCGCTCGCCGGGTCGGGGTGCAGCCCGAACCAGTGCACCCCGTGGCGGCGGGCGAAGCGGAGCAGGTCGAGCAGGTCCCGCCGCCCGTCGACGTGGTTGGCGTGCAGGGGTAGGAATCCGTGCCCGTCGTCGGCGGGGACCGGGTTGCCGGTGGCGCCGGTGGCGGTGTGGGTCCAGGTTTCGGCGAGGGCCCGGTGGTCGGCGCCGTCGGCGTCGTACCAGCGGGGGATCCCGTTGGAGGACAGCCAGTCACCGTCGGTGTCGTGGGACCAGATGAGCGCGGCCTGGTCCGGGACGCCGGCCCGGTACTGCTGCCGGGTGCGCAGGTGCGCGGTGGTTGCTGCGGCGTGTTCGGCGAGGGGCAGGACGTCGTCGACGCGGAACCACAGTCGGTCGGACATGGTGAAGGAACCTCCTGATGAGGGAAGAGGGAAAGGTCGGCCGTTCGTCGGCCGGGCTTGCGGGGAGCCCCAGCCCGGGGCGCCGGGCGGTTACCGCGCGGGGCCGGCAATAGGTCCACGCCACGCCGCTTGGCCCCCGTGGGTACGGCGGATGGCCCGCAGGAGCGGGTCGGATGTAGTGCGGGCGGGCGTGGTTCAGGTTGTGGTCAATGTCGTGTGGGGGTGTGGCCGCACTCGTCGCGGAGGGTGTGCGTCGCAGGGCCGGGACGCTCAGGGACGCGGCTGCAGAGCTCGCGTCTGCTGCTGGTGGCCGGCGCGGCGCGGTTGGAAATGGGGTGGAGTCGGTCGGGCCGCCGCCGATCCCCAGGGAAGAAGGGATGGGTGGCGGTGCCCGACCGGTTCCGGATCCGGTGGTGCTACAGGGCGACGGCGAGCAGCCGCTGGTCGGCCTCGATGGTGTCGAGGTACCGGGTCGCCTGCTCGAGGTAGGTCACCCGGTGGGTGAGGGCGTCGCTCGCGGGTGCGAGCTTGTGCCCGTCCGGCGTGAGCAGGGCGTCGCCACAGACGGCGGTGGTGGCGCTGTAGTGCTGGTAGGCCATCGGGCCTGCCTGGAACATCTCCAGCTCACCTGGGCTGAGGCGGGCGGCGCCGTAGCTGGCCGCGTTGTGCATCCGCATCGCGTTGACGCGGGCCTGGTTGTGGAAGTCCGCCTCGGCCCGCTCGCGCGGGTAGCGGGCGGGGTCCGCCAGGTGACGGGCCAGCAGGGTCGGCCACGGGGTGGCCGGCCAGCCGCTGCTGCGGTTCCGCGACGGCCACACCGCACCCGCCGACCTGGTCGTGTTCGCCGACGGCCGGTCCTCCACCGGCCGCCGACTGCTGGACCCCGACCGGACCCTGCGCTACGCCGGCTACGTCGCCCACCGCGGCATCGCCGACACCACCCCCCAGCCCGGGCTACGGGACTTCCTACGGCTGCAGCCCTGCCCCGGTGCGCAGTTCAACCTCGCCCCGGTACCCGGCGGCTGCGACTGGACCTTCTACCTCAACTGCACCAGCAGCGAGTACGCGCAGCGGTTCGGCGCCGCCCCCACCCACCGGGTCTTCGCCC
>NZ_LEKG01000026.1:0-50904 GCF_001029515.1 Micromonospora sp. RV43
CGGTTATCGCGGGGGTGCTCGGCACCGGCGTGGCGGCCACTGTGGACGTGGCGCGGACCGCGCCGGGCGTGCACGCCGAGGCCGACCGGCACCGGTCGCTGGTGGACACGCTCGGCGCGCTCGACGTGCGGAACGTCCGCGGCGGCTACTGGACGTGCAACCGGCTCACCTACGCGACAGGCGAGAACGTGCTCTGCGCCGTGGTCGACGACGACCTGACCCCCGGGTTCGACAGGCTGCCCGCGTACCGGCGGGAGGTGTCGGCCGACCCGGACGCGGCGTGGGTGACACCGGCCGGCTCGCCGCTGGCCGCGCGGCTGGACGAGCGCCTCGGCGCCGAATCGGGGACGCTCGACGTCGTCACCGTGGCCGGCTGGCGGATCTACCTGCCCCGCCACTGACGCAGGCCCGGCCCGGCTACCGGCCCGGCCCGGCGCTCGGCTGTGACGGTCGGCTGGCCCGGCGCTCGATCGGCCTGACGCGTCCTGACGCGAAGCGGGATGGTCCGGCGCGCTACCGGGCGCGGCGCTGTGCCGGGGCGGGCGGCGGAGGGTCGAGCAGGCCGAGGCGGTGCGCCAGCGCGGCGGCCTCCACCCGGTTGGTCACGTCGAGCTTGGCGATGATCCGGGACACGTGCACGCTCGCCGTCTTCGGTGAGATAAACAGGCGCTCGGCGATCCGGCTGTTGCTGTGCCCCTCGGCGACCAGCCGCAGCACCTCCTGTTCCCGGCTGGTCAGCAGGTCCGGCCCGGGTCGCCCGGTGCCGCGCAGCCCGACCCGGCGGGCAAGCGTCGCCGCCTGCTCGCCCAGCGGGGTGGCACCCAGCCGGGCGGCCAACTCGGCCGTCTCCCGTACCGCGGCGGCCACCTCGTCGCGCTCGCCCGCTGCCGCGGCCGCCTCGGCCAGCCCGAGCAGCGCCCGGCCCAGCGGGTACGGCTGCCCGGCCGCCCGCCACGCCGCCACCGTCGCCCGCCACGCGGCGAGCGCGTCGGCGGGACCGGTGGGCGCCGTCCCGCCGAGGATCGCGGTGACGTGGGCGGCGTGGGCGTGCTCGGCCGGGTGCCGGGCCGGCAGCGCGGCGGCCACCGCCGACACGTCGGCGGCGAGCGTCGCGTCCCCGGTCAGCGCGGCGGTACGCGCCAGCGCGTTCAGCACCGGCCAGCCCTCGCGGGGCAGGTCGGCCAGGTGCGCGTCGGCCAGGGCGGCGCGCGCCGCGCGTACCGCCTCGGGCTTGTCGTCGGCGGCGAGCGCGGCCTCCACGCGCAGCTCGTGCAGCGGCAGCCGGTGGTTCGGCCAGAGGTACGGGCGGCCGAGGAACGCCAGCGCCCGCCCGACGACCTCGTCCGCGCCCGGATGGGCGCGGGCCAGGTGGAGCCCGGCGCGCAGTTGCAGCCAGTGCAGCCCGGACACGCCGGGCGGGTCGATGCGGGCGGCCTCGGCGCAGGTGGCGTCCGCCTCGTCCCAGCGGCCCAGCGCGATCAGTGCCTCGGCCCGGTTCGACAGCAGGTACGCCCCGATCGAGCGGCTGATGCCGACCCGGCGCGCCTCGCTCACCCCGGCCGCGGCCGCCTGTTCGGACTCGTCGTAGCGGCCCAGCTCGTAGAGCACGTCGGAGAGGAAGACCAGTGCGCTGACCAGGGCCCACGAGTCGTCGGCCGCACGGGCCCGCGCCTCCACCCGGCGCAGCTCGGCCAGCCCCAGCTCCGGCGTGCCGTCGATGCGGTGCAGCAGGGCGATCCGGGTGGGCAGCAGCACCAGGTCGGTGCCGACCTCGGACGCGCCGGCCGCGGCCTCGGTGGCGACCGAGGCGGCCTCCCGAGGGTCGACCTTCATCAGGTGCGACGCGATGTCGGCGAGCACACCGAGCCGTTCCGGGCCGTGCGGCGCACCCGCCGCCAGCCGGTACGCCTCGCGCAGCTCGGCCGCGCCGTCGCTCTTGCCGAGCAGCGCGAACAACCGGCCCCGGTGGTCGAGCAGGCGCGCCGCGCGCAGCGGTTCGGCGTCGGCGTCGACCTCGGCCAGCGCGGCCCGGGTGAGCGTGAGCGCCCGGCTGAGGTCTCCGGCGGTCACCGCCGCGGTGAGCGTGTCCTCCAGCACCCGCAGATGGTCCATGCCGAGCCGGTCGGCGGCGTCGGGCACCTGCTCCCAGAGTTCGAGGACGCGCTCCAGCAGCCGGCTCTGCTCGGCGTACGCGTACCGCTCGGCCGCCGCCTCGGCGGCGACCCGGGCCGAGGTGAGCGCGCGCGGGTGGTCGTGTGCCGCGTACCAGTGGTGGGCGATCTCGGCCGGCGCGCGACCGGCGGCGACCAGGTGCGGCTGAGCCTCGATCGCCGCGGCGTACCGGGCGTGCAGCCGCGCGTGCTCGCCGGGCAGCAGGTCGTCGTGCACGGCCTCGCGGACCAGCGCGTGCCGGAACTCGTAGTCGCCGTCCGGGTCGGCCACCACGAGCTGACCGGCGACGGCGGCGCGCAGCGCGTCCTCCAGTTCGGCCTCGGGCAGGCCGGCCACCTCGGCGAGGAGCTGGTGGGCGAACCGGGTGCCCCCGGCGGCGGCGATCCGCAGCACCCGCTGGGCCGGCTCGGGCAGCCGGTCGACGCGGGCCAGCAGCAGGTCGCGCAGCGTCTCCGGGATGGCCGCGCAGCCGACCGGGCCACCGGCGGCGGCCAGCTCCTCGATGAAGAACGGGTTGCCCTGGGTGCGTTCGTGCACGTCGTCGACGGTCCGGGCGACCTGCTCGGTGCCGAGCAGGTCGGCCAGCACGGCGGCGGTGCCGTCGCGGTCGAGGCGGCCCAGCTCGATCCGGTCCACGCCGCGGACCCGGTCCAGCTCGGCGAGGAACGGCCGCAGCGGGTGCCCCCGGTGCAGCTCGTCGGTGCGGTACGTGCAGACCACCAGCAGGCGGGTGGCGCGGGCGGCCCGCACCAGGAAGCCGATCAGATCCCGGGTGGACCGGTCGGCCCAGTGCAGGTCCTCGATCACCAGCACCAGCGGGCGTTCCTCGGCGATCCGCCGGAACAGCTCGGCGACCAGGTCGAACAGGTAGCCGCGCGGGGTGTCGGCGAGGGCTGGCCCGGCGGGCGCGGCGACGCCGGCGGGCATCCGGGCCAGCTCCGGCAGCAGCCGGGCGAACTCCGCCTCGTAGCCGGCGAAGGCGGCCGGCCCGTCGTGGCGCAGCACGTCGCGCAGCGCGGCGGCGAACGGGGCGAACGGGAGGCCCGCCTCGCCCAGCTCCAGGCACTGGCCGACGAGCAGGCGCGCGCCGGCGGCGTCCACCTGCGTGCCGAACTCCTCCAGCAGCCGGGTCTTGCCGACGCCCGCTTCGCCGCCGACGAGCACCGTCGCCGGCTCGCCGGTCCGGGACCGGGCCAGCGCGTCGCCGAGCGCGGCCAGCTCGGGCCGGCGGCCGACGAGGACGGTGCTGGCGGCGCGTACGGTCACGCCGTCGAGCATGCCACGGCCCTCCGACGGCCCTACCGGGCCGATCGGACGGCGGATGGCCGCCGGTCCGGCCGCCCCCGTGACGGCCGGACCGGCGAACTCCCCCACGGCACCGGCCGCGCCCACATTCCCGGGGACGGCCGGACCGGCGAACTCCCCACGACCCACAGCACCGGCCGCACCGGCGAGCCCGGCGACGGCCGCCGGTGCGGTCACCGGCGGGCGTCGGCGGGGCGGGCGTTGTGCTGGCGGCGGCTGAGCCAGCCGCGCGGGTGCCGGCGTGGCAGCGACCGGGCGAGCCGGTCCTGGGCCGCGTCGGCCTGCAGCTCGGCGGCGTGGCTGCGGTGGATGCTGAGGATGAGGTCTGCGTCGTTGCCGAACATCTCGGATCTCCCTGTCGTGCGGTGTGTCCCTGTCGAGATCGACTCTCCGCGCGAAGGTGCCCCCGGGGCATGGGTACGCCGCCTGATCTTCGGCCGTCCCGCCTCCTTACCGGCGGGCCGATTCGGGACGGCGCGGCGGTAAGGTACTCAGCCCACGGCGCAGGGGGCGGCCACGGATCAACGGGGTGCGCGCCGACCACTAGACTCTGCGGTATGGCAAAGCCCCAGGAGAAGGTCTCGTTCGGCCAGCGGCTGAAGCAGATCGGGATGGTGTTCCGGTTCACCGCCAAGCAGGACAAGTGGTTCGCGCCGCTGACCGCGGCGGCGGTGCTGATCCCGCTCGCGCTCACCGTGGTCGCGGTGATCGCCTGGGGCTGGATCTGGTTGCCGATCGGCATCCTGCTCGCCCTGCTCGCCGTGCTGATCGTGCTCAACCTGCGCTCCAACAAGGCGATGATGAACGCCGCCGAGGGGCAGCCGGGCGCGGCGGCGCAGATCATGGAGAGCATGCGCGGCGACTGGCGGGTCACCCCGGCGGTCAGCTCCACCACCCAGATGGACATGGTGCACCTGGTGGTGGGCCGGCAGGGTGTGATCCTGCTGGCCGAGGGCAACCCGCAGCGCGTACGCGGCCTGCTCGGCCAGGAGAAGCGCCGCCTGGCGAAGGTGATCGGCACCGCTCCGCTGCACGACTACGTGATCGGGCAGGGCGAGGGTGAGCTGCCGGTCCGCAAGCTGCGGATGACGCTGATGCGGCTGCCCCGCGCCCTGTCCCCCAACGACGTCAACGCGCTCGACAAGCGGCTCAAGGCGCTCACCGCGCGGCCGCAGATGCCCAAGGGCGCGATCCCGAAGAACATGCGGCCGGCGCGTGGCGCGTTCCGGCAGACCCGGGGTCGCTGACCTCCGGCGTACGCGAGAAAGGAGCCGGTCCCGTGCGGGGCCGGCTCCTTTCTCGTGCGGGTCAGCGGCGCGGGGCGTCGGTGACGACCGACCCGGCGAGCCGGTCGTGCAGGCCGCGCCGGTGCTCGTCCATCAGCAGCGCCGGCACCACGAGGGCCAGCAGAAAGCCGCGCAGCAGTCCGCGGAGCGGCCCGATCCGGCCGCCGTCGGCCCAGGACACGCAGCGCAGCCGGGTCAGGTACATGCCGGGGGTCTGGGCGAACAGGCCGATGAAGAAGCCGTACTCCAGGATCAGCACCAGGACCGGCGGCCAGCCGTCGCGCACCGGGTCGGAGAAGGCCCGGGCGACCATCAGGCACAGCACCCAGTCGATGATCAGGGCGCCGAAGCGGCGGCCGAGGCTGGGCGGGGTGAAGGCGGGGTCGGTGGCGGGCGGCACCGGTGTGGCGGCGGTATCGGTCACAGCGGCCAGGGTAGCGCCACCGCGGCCCCTGACGAAAAATACGACATTCGGCATCAGAGGGTGCCGGGATGACGCTCCGCAAGCGACGTAACACGGCGGAAACAGACGAGACACGGTCGGGCAACCCCCCGGCCATAGCGTCGCCAGTAGCCAGCTAACGGAGTGGACCTGCCAGGAGGACGTGTGTTCGCCAATTCCGAGGAACTCCTGCGATACCTCGCCAACGAGGACGTGAAGTTCGTCGACGTACGTTTCTGTGACCTGCCCGGCGTGATGCAGCACTTCAACCTGCCGGTCGAGTCGTTCGACGACAGCGTCTTCACCGACGGCCTCGCCTTCGACGGATCCTCGATCCGCGGCTTCCAGGCCATCCACGAGTCCGACATGCTCCTGCTGCCGGACGTCGCCACCGCCTTCATCGACCCGTTCCGGGCCCAGAAGACGCTCGCGCTCAACTTCTTCATCCACGACCCGTTCACCCGCGAGGCGTACTCCCGCGACCCGCGCAACGTCGCGAAGAAGGCCGAGGCGTACCTCGCCGCCAGCGGCATCGCCGACACCGCCTACTTCGGCGCCGAGGCGGAGTTCTACATCTTCGACTCCATCCGCCACGAGACCTCGGCGCACCAGTCGTTCTACTACATCGACTCGATCGAGGGCGCCTGGAACAGCGGCCGCATCGAGGAGGGCGGCAACCGCGGCTACAAGACCGCCTACAAGGGCGGCTACTTCCCGGTGCCGCCGGTGGACCACTACGCCGACCTGCGCGACCGGATCGTGCGGCGTCTCGTCGACGGCGGCTTCACGGTCGAGCGGTCGCACCACGAGGTCGGCACCGCCGGCCAGTCGGAGATCAACTACAAGTTCTCCACCCTGCTGCACGCCGCCGACCAGCTCCAGCTGTTCAAGTACATCGTCAAGAACGAGACCTGGGCCGCCGGCAAGACCGCCACGTTCATGCCGAAGCCGCTGTTCGGTGACAACGGTTCCGGCATGCACACCCACCAGAGCCTGTGGCGTGGCGGCGAGCCGCTGTTCTACGACGAGACCGGCTACGCCGGGCTGTCCGACACCGCGCGCTGGTACATCGGCGGCCTGCTGCACCACGCCCCGTCGCTGCTGGCCTTCACCAACCCGACGGTGAACTCCTACCGTCGTCTGGTGCCGGGCTTCGAGGCGCCGGTCAACCTGGTCTACTCGCAGCGCAACCGCTCCGCGTGCACCCGCATCCCGGTGACCGGCAGCAACCCGAAGGCCAAGCGCGTCGAGTTCCGGGTGCCGGACCCGTCGAGCAACCCGTACCTGGCGTTCTCGGCGATGATGATGGCCGGCCTGGACGGCATCAAGAACAAGATCGAGCCGCCGGCGCCGATCGACAAGGACCTCTACGACCTGCCGCCGGAGGAGTGGGGCGACGTCAAGCAGGTCCCGGGTTCGCTGCCGGAGGTGCTCAACGCGCTCGAGGCCGACCACGACTACCTGCTCGACGGCGGCGTGTTCACGCCGGACCTGATCTCGACCTGGGTCGACTGGAAGCGGGCCAACGAGGTCGACCCGGTGCGTCTGCGCCCGACCCCGCACGAGTTCGCGATGTACTTCGACTGCTGAGGTAGATCAAGGCGCCGACCTGCACGAATCGGGTCCGACCTGACGGACGGCGGTCATGCCGGCTCACAGCCGGCGTGGCCGCCGTTTCGTGTCGAGCGGCACGTGCTGATCGTGGCATGGCCGGATGTCAGCGATGATGAGGCGACCGCTCGTAGGGGTAGTGATGACAACACGACCGACGCTGTTCCTGACCGTAGGACTGCCGGGCACCGGGAAGACCACGGAGGCGCGGCGCATAGAGGTCGAGGAGAAGGCCCTTCGTCTGACGAAGGACGAGTGGGTGAAGGCCCTCTACGGGCTGGCGAACCCGCCGTCGGCTTCGGACGTCATCGAGGGACGGCTCATCGAGATCGCGCTGCGGGCGCTCGAACTCGGCGTCAACGTCGTCATCGACTTCGGCCTCTGGGGCCGAGATGAGCGCTCGGCTCTACGACAGGCAGCAGCCGACCTCGGAGCGTCGGTGACGATGCGCTACTTCCAGCTCACACCGGCCGAGCAGCGGCAACGGCTTGACCGGCGGCAGGCCGAGGAGCCGCACACGACCTGGCACATGTCCGACGAGGAACTCGCCACGTGGGCTGCCGTCATGAGCATCCCGACGCCGGGGGAACTGGACGGCAGTGAACCTGTCGACGATCCACCGGCCGGGTTCGCCACCTGGGACGAGTGGCGCAGGCACCGCTGGCCTGCCGTCATCTCCTAGAACCGCGTGGGAACGTCCACACGACCGCCACGACCACCACCAGCGCCGTCATCAGCACCGCGCCCGGTGCCTTGCTGAACCGGGCCAGGTTGGATCCGTCCGGCAGGGTGAGCGCCGAGGCCACCGCGCAGGGCGCCACGAACCAGACCTGCCGGGCCAGCGGCACCGCCGCGACCGCGAGCACTGTCAGCGGCCAGATCGCGTACCAGGGGTGGAAGACCGGGGCGAGCAGCACCGTGGCGGCGAGCGCCAGCCCCGCGCCGAGCAGCGCCACCCGGGGGCGGGCCAGCGTCAGCCGGGCCACCCGCTGCCGGGCGTCGTTGAGCCGCCGCAGCGCCGTCCACGCCTGCCACCAGAGCGCGACGAGCGTCCCGGCGAGCAGCACCAGCGCGACCGTCCGGGCCACCGGCACCGCCGCCGGCCGCTGCCCGGCCAGTTCACCGGCGTAGTCGATCACGAAGCCGATCGCTGTGGGCGGGGAGGTCCACTGCTGCGAGTCGCCGCTGTGGCCGAGCCCTTCCACCCAGCCCAGCCCGAGGCCGGTGGCGAGCGACACGACCAGCAGCGTGCCGAGCACCGACGCGGCGAGTTGCCCGCCGTCGCGCAGCAGCGCCCGCCAGGTGTAGCGGCCGAGCACGGCGGCGAGCGCCGCGAACGGCAGCACCACGACGGCGACCGCCTTCACCGCCACGGCCAGGCCCAGCAGCACCCCGGCGACCAGCAGCGCGCGTGGCTTGCCCGGCAGGCGGACCAGCACCAGCAGGCCGAGCAGGAGCAGCCCGAGCGCGAGCGCGTCGTTGTGCGCGCCCGCCACCAGGTGGATCCCGACCAGCGGGCACGCGAGCACCAGCCAGGCGGCGCGGCGGGTGGGCACCCCGGCGGCGCGAGCCAGGCCGGGCAGGCAGAGCGCGGCCAGCAGCACCCCGGCCACCGCGACCAGCCGCAGCGCCACGATCGTCCCGATCAGGCCGCCACCGGCGAGAACCGCGAGCCCGGCCAGCAGCACGAAGAACGGCCCGTACGGCGCCGGGGTGTCCCGCCAGATCGGCGACACCGAGTCGGTCCACGGGCAGCCGGCCGCCGCGACCCCCATCCGGTACGGGCTGAGCCCCTGCGTCCACGTCCAGCCCTGGCAGGCGTACGAGTAGACGTCGCGGCTGCCGATCGGCGGCGCGGCGAGCAGCGGCAGCGACCAGAGCCCGGCGGTCACGTACGCCCACCGGCCGGACGGTGCGCCCCACCGCAGCGACCACCAGGCGCCCACCAGCAGCAGCGTCCCGGCCAGCCAGCAGCCGAGCGTCACCGGCCCGTGCGGTGCGGCCCAGATCGCGGCGAGCGTGCCGCGCGGTGGTGTGCCCGGTAGCGCGCCGCCGAGCCATCCGGCGACGGTGAGCAGCACGGCACCGGCGAGGCCGGTGTAGCGGGCGAGACCGGCGGCGATCGGCCGGACGGGTCCGTCGGGCTCGCTCACCGGCACACTCCTCAGTCCACGGGAACCGGCTGCCGGCCCTTGCGAGCCGACCGTACCAACCACACGACCACCCCGATCACGAACAGGGTCATCAAGGGCGCACCGGGCATCTTGGTGTACCGGGGTAAACCGGTGCCGTCGGCCAGCACCAGGAACGACGACACCACTGTGACGATCGAGAACCAGAGCGTGCGGTGCGCGGTGGCGGCGAGCACGGCCAGCGGCCACAGCCAGTACCAGGGGTGGAACAGCGGGGAGAGCGCGACGGTGGCGGTGAGCGCCAGCCCGGCGTGCCAGAACGGCTCACCGCGACGGAACGACCGGAACCAGAGCCAGATCAGCACGACGACCAGCACGACCATGCCGATCGCCCGGGTCACCGGCAGCGCGTCGACGTGCACGCCGAACGGCGCCAGCAGGTAGCCGACGGTCTGCCCCACCGCCGTCGGCGGCGACGTCCAGGCCACCACCAGCCCGCCCTGTTCCAGCCCGCCGACGAACCCCAGCCCCAGCCCGGAGGCGAGGGTCACGGCGGCGAGCGCGGCGAGCGAGCCGCCGACCACCCACCCGCCGTCGCGCACCAGCGTCCTGATCCGGTACGCCCCGACGATCGCGGCCAGCGCGGCGAACGGCATCACGACCAGCGCGGTGATCTTGACGGCGGCGGCCAGTCCGAGCAGCGCCCCACCGGCGAGCAGCGGTCCGGGCCGGCCCGGCCGGGCGGCCACCACCGCCAGCCCGGCCACGAGCAGGCCGATCATCAGCGCGTCGTTGTGCGCGCCGGACACCAGGTGCACGGGCACCAGCGGGCTCGCCAGCGCCAGCCAGAGCGCCCGCCGTGGCGGCACCCCGCAGCGGCGGGCCAGCACCGGCAGCGCCCACGCGGTGAGCGCCACCCCGGCCACGGCCAGCACCCGGAACAGCGCGACGGCGGCGAGCAGCGAGCCGGTGGCCTCCACCACCGCGCCGGCGAGCAGCACGAACAGCGGCCCGTACGGCGCCGGGGTGTCCCGCCAGATGTAGGAGATGGTGTCCAGCCAGGGGCAGGGCAGCGCTGAGACGCCCTGCTCATAGGGGTTGATCCCGGCGGAGAAGCTGGCGCCCTGGCAGGCGTACGCGTACACGTCCCGGCTGCCCAGCGGCGGCGCGACCAGCATCGGCAGCAGCCACAGCGCGACTGTGACCAGCACCCACCGGGAGGACGGCACCCGGTCCCGCAGCGACCACCAGGCCCACGCCAGCAGCGCGGTGCCGACCAGCCACAACCCGATGATCAGCGGCCCGTTCGGGCCCTGCCAGATGCTGACCGGGGTGGGACGCAACTCGCCGTCGGGCAGGGCGCCGCCGAGGAACGCGGCCACGGCGAGCAGCACCGAACCCGCCAGGCCGATCCAGCGCGAGAGGTGGTGAGGCACGTCCGACATGCTGCCAGTACGGTGGTTCGCGATCAGGAGGTGGGCATGCGGGGCGGTCGGGTGGTGGCGGTCTCCGCCGTGTCGGCGCTCGTCCTCGCCGTGCTCTACCTCACGCTGCCGGCCACCGGTTCGGACCTGTCCGCGCAGGTCGCCCGCGCCGGGTTCTTCGCCGAGCACGGGGCCGCCCTGGTCGACCTGCGCTGGTACGGCGGCGTGCACCCGTGGGGCTACAGCCTCGTCTCGCCGCCGCTGATGGCACTGCTCGGGGTACGCGTCACCGGCGCGCTCGCCCTGCTCGCCTCCGCCACCGCGTTCGCCGCCCTGCTGGTACGCACCCGGGTGCCCCGCCCGCTGCTCGGCAGCCTGGTCGGCGTGGTCACGATCGCCGGCAACCTGGTGTCCGGCCGGGTCACGTACGCCCTCGGCGTCGCGTTCGGCCTGGCCGCGCTGCTCGCGCTCACGGTCCCCGCCCGCCGCACCCGTCCCGCCGCCGCTGCCGATGGTGTCGCTGCCGGGCCGGCCGGTCCCGGCGCTGCCGGTGGCGGCCGGAACGTCTGGGCGGCCGTCGCCGCCGGTGCCGCCGCGCTGCTCGCCTCGGCGGCCAGCCCGGTGGCCGGGCTGTTCGTCGGGCTCGCCGGCGTCGCGCTGCTGCTGTCCCGCCGGTACGCCGACGGCCTGCTGCTCGCCGTACCGGCCGCGGTGCCGCTGGCAGTGACCGGGCTGCTGTTCGGCGAGGGCGGCTGGATGAACATCAGCACGGCCGACACCGTGCACGCCGTGGTGACGAGCCTGGTGGTGGCGGCTCTCGTGGCGTACCGGCCGGTGCGGGTGGGCGCGCTGCTGTCCGCGGCCGGGGTGCTGGCGTCGGCGCTGCTGCACACACCGGTCGGGCTGAACGCCACCCGCCTGGTGGTGATGTTCGCGCTGCCGGTGCTGGCCGCCGCGGCGACGCCCCCCGCATGGTTCACCGCGAGCCGCCTCGGCGGCCGACTCGGCGCGGGCCGACTCGGCGCGGGCCGACTCGGCGCGGGCCGTCCCGACAGCGACGCGCATGGCATTGGCCGGCTCGGCCAGGGTCGGTCCCGCCGGGCCGTCGGAGCGGCCGGGCTTGCCGCCCTGCTCGCCGTCGTCTGCTGGTGGCAGCCGCCGGTGGTCACCGCCGACCTGCGCAGCGCCGACGATCCGACGGCCGACCCGGCGTACTTCGCTCCGCTGCGCGCGGAACTGGCCCGGCGCGGGCTCACCGGACGGGTGGAGGTGCCGCCGACCCGCAACTACTGGGAGGCGGCCCACATGGGGGACGTACCACTGGCCCGGGGCTGGCTGCGGCAGGCCGACATCGACCGCAACGCACTGTTCTTCACCACTGTGCCCGGCGCGGACGGCACCGGCGTCCCGCTGACCCCGATCACCTACCGGGACTGGCTGGCCGACAACGCGGTGCAGTACGTGGCAGTGCCCGATGCCGAGTTCTCCTGGGTGGGGCGATCCGAGGCGAAGCTGGTCGAGCTGGGCCAGCCGTACCTGACCGAGGTCTGGTCGAACCGGCACTGGAAGCTGTACGCGGTGGCCGAACCCACCCCGATCGTCGGCGCGCCGGGTGAGCTGATCAGCCAGGACGGCGCCTCGATCACGTTCCGCGCCCTCGCCCCCGGCCCGATCCCGATCCGGGTACGCCACGACCGCTGGCTCACCGTCTCCAACGGCGCCACGGTCACCCGAGCCGGCAAGTGGACCACCGTGACGGTCCCCCAACCCGGCACCTACACCCTCACGAGCTGACCCGGGTAGAGATCTTGGTACGAAAAGGCCCCCATAGGGGCCGTTTGCTACCAAGATCTCTCGGCGCTGCCGAGATGCGGAACGCATGGCTCGCGTGTCGGGACAAGCCTCGGTAGAGGAGCAGCGAAGGCGGTCAGCGAGGCCCCGGCACGCCGTGGCACCCGGGCCGGCATCCGGGCTCGGGTCTAGAGGGGGGACTCCAGGATGCGCTGGACGACTGTGCGGGAGTGGCGGCCGGTGCGCAGGTACTCGTCGAGGAACTCGCCCTGGTCCTCGCGCCCCAGCAACCGCACCACACCGGCCAGCTCCACCCCGTGCCGGGGCAACTGGTCGCCGGCCCGGCCGCGTACCAGCATCAACGCGTCGCGCACCTCGGCGGCGAGCGTCCAGCCGGCCGCCAGCTCGGCGGCGTCGGAGGCGTCGAGCAGCCCGGCGTCGCGGGCGGCGGCGAGGGCGTCGAGCGTACGGGTGCCGCGCAGGGCGGGCACCTGACCGGCGTAGCGGAGCTGGAGCAACTGCACCGCCCACTCGACGTCGGCGAGCCCGCCCCGGCCCAGCTTGGTGTGGGTGGCCGGGTCGGCGCCCCGGGGCAGCCGCTCGGTCTCCACCCGCGCCTTGATCCGGCGGATCTCGACCACCTGCTCGCGGCTCAGCCCTTCGGCCGGGTAGCGCACCGGCTCGATCATGGCCTCGAACTCGGCGCCCAGGTCGGCGTCGCCGCAGACGAACCGGGCGCGCAGCAGCGCCTGCGCTTCCCACACCCGGGACCAGCGCGCGTAGTACTGCGCGTACGCGGCCAGGCTGCGGACCAGCGGGCCCTGCCGGCCCTCGGGGCGCAGGTCGGCGTCGACGCCCAGCGGCGGGTCGGGGGCGGGCGCGGACAGCAGCCGGCGCAACTCCTCGGCGATGGCGTGCGCTGCTGCGCTCGCCGCGCTCTCCTCCACCCCGGGCGGCGGGTCGTAGACGAACAGCACGTCGGCGTCGGAGAGGTAGTTCGACTCGTACCCGCCGAGCCGGCCCATGCCGATCACCGCGAAGCGCAGGCCGGGCGGTCCGGGGTGGACGGTACGGGCGGCGCGCAGCGCGGCGGCCAGCGTGGCGTCGGCGACGTGCGACAGCGCGGTGCCGACAGCCGTCACGTCCACCACTGTGGGCCGGCGTTCCCCGCCGCCGACCGGGCGCGGGGTGAGCGGGGCGAGCGAACCGGCGCGGCTGAGCACGTCGGCGGCGGCGATCCGGACCAGTTCCCGGCGGCGCAGCGCGCGGACCGCCCGGATCGCCTCGACCGGGTCGTCGTGGCGGGCGGCAGCGGCGGCGAAGCCGTCGACGAGCGTCTCCCGTGGACGCGGGGTCAGTTCGCTGTCCTCGGCGAGCAGCCGCAGCGCCTCCGGTTCGCGGGCCAGCATGTCGGCCGCGTACCGGGACGAGGACAGCACCCGGGCCAGCCGGCGTGCCACCGGGCCGGAGTCGCGCAGCAGGCGCAGGTACCAGGGGGTGCTGCCGAGCTTGTCGGAGACCTGCCGGTAGTTGAGCAGGCCGCGGTCCGGTTCGGGGGCGTCGGCGAACTCGTCGAGCAGCACCGGAAGCAGCGTGCGCTGGATGGCGGCGGTCCGGCTGACCCCGCCGGTGAGCGCCTGGAGGTGCCGCAGCGCGCCGGCCGGATCGGCGAAGCCGAGCACCTCCAGCCGGTGCCGGGCCGCCTCGGGCGTGAGGCGCAGCCCTTCGGCCGGTACGCGGGCCACGGATTCGAGCAGCGGCCGGTAGAGCAGTTTGGCGTGCAGCCGGCGTACCTCGGTGGCGTGGGTGACCCACTCGGCGCGGAACTCCTCGACGGCGCTGCGGCCCGGCGTGGCCGCGTAGCCGAGCGCGGCGGCGAGCCAGCGCAGCGCGGCCGGTTCGGTCGGCACGGTGTGGGTGCGGCGCAGGGCCTGGAGCTGGAGCCGGTGCTCGACGGCGCGCAGGAAGCGGTAGCCGCGCAGGAGCGCCTCCCCGTCGGCGCGGCCCACGTAGCCGCCGGCGACGAGCGCGCGCAGCGCCGGCACGGTGCCGGGCACCCGCAGCGACTCGTCGCCCCGGCCGTGCACGAGCTGGAGCAGCTGGACGGCGAACTCGATGTCGCGCAGCCCGCCCGGGCCGCGCTTGATCTCGCGTTCCAGCTCCTTCGGCGGCACGTTGTCGAGGATCTTGCGGCGCATGGACCGGACGTCCTCGACCGCCTCGGGGCGTTCGGCGGCGGTCCACACGAGCGGGGCCAGCGCGTCGATCCACTCCTTTGCGAGTTCCAGGTCGCCGGCGGCCGGGCGGGCCTTGAGCAGCGCCTGGAACTCCCAGGTGCGCGCCCAGCGCTTGTAGTAGGCGAGGTGGCTGGCGAGCGTGCGCACCAGCGGCCCCCGGTTGCCCTCGGGGCGCAGCGCCGCGTCGACCGGCCACGCCACCAGCCCGCAGATCTGGATCAGCCGGGTGGCGATCTGGGTCGCGGCGGGCAGGTCGTCGTCGGTGGCGGAGACGAAGATGACGTCGACGTCGGAGACGTAGTTCAGCTCGTCGCCGCCGCACTTGCCCATCGCCACCACTGCCAGCCGGGGGCGCGGTGTGCCCGCCGGCAGCTCGTCGGCGGCGATGTCGTAGGCGGCGGCCAGCGTGGCGTCGGCCAGCCCGGACAGCGCCGCCATGGTCTGCTCCAGGCCGCGCCCGCCGGTCAGGTCGGCCGCCGCGATCCGCAGCAGCGCGAGCCGGTACGCCTGCCGCAGCAGCGGGACCGCGCCGGTGACGGTGGTGAGCCGGGCGGCGACGCCGAGGTCGAGCCGCCCTTCCGCGGTGGGGGCGAGCCCGTCCGGCTCGGTCGCCAGCACCGCCCACTGCCCGGGGTTGGCGACCAGATGGTCGCCGAGCGCGGACGAGGCGCCGAGCACCGCGATCAGCCGGCGGCGCAGCCCGGGGTCGGCGGCCAGGGCGTCGCGTACGGCCACCTCGTCGCCGGAGCGCCGCTCGGACTCGACCAGCCGGTGCAGCTGACGCAGGGCCAGGTCCGGGTCGGCGGCGCGGGACAGCGCGGCGAGCAGTTCGGCGGCGCGTTCGTCGGCGGGTTCCTGGGTGTCGGGCCGCCACAGGGCGAGCCCGTCCGGGCCGAGCAGATCCGCGGCGCGGGTGGCGCCGTCACCCTCGGCGAATCCGTAGCGGGCCAGGCGCCCGCGGGCCGGCCGGGTCACCGTCAGGCTCCGAGCAGCGGCAGGCTACGGCGCGGGTTGTCGTCGCCGAGTTCGCCGAGCGCGAGCGCGGCGAACCGGATCGCGAACGGCTGCCACGCCTCCTCGACGTCGGCCATCACCCGGTCGCAGGCCGCCACCACCAGCTCCGGGTCGTAGCCCAGCTCGGCCAGCACGGCCGAGTCGCGGGACCACTCGGCGATCATCGCGGTGTCGCACTCGATGTGGAACTGCAGGCCCCAGGCCCGGTCGCCGAGGCGGAACGCCTGGTGCGGGTAGCGGGTGGACGCGGCGAGCAGCGTCGCGCCGTGCGGCAGTTCGGTGATCTCGTCGGCGTGCCACTGGAGGACGTCGGGCATCAGCGGCACGTACCGGAACAGGGGGTCGTCCTCGGCGGCGTCGCGCCGCCCGACGAGCGCCGGACCGACCTCCGGACCGGACGGGCTGCGTTCGACCCGGCCGGCGTGCGCGGTGGCCAGCAGTTGCGCGCCGAGGCAGACGGCGAGCGTGGGCACGCGCCCGCGGACCGCCTTGCGCAGCAGCCCCTCCAGCGCCGGGAACCAGGGCGCGCCGGGGCCGCCGTCGGACCCCGGGTATGCCTGCTGGTCGCCGCCGAGCACCACGAGCGCGGCGTATCCCTCCAGGTCGCCGGGGAGCGGATCACCGGCGTGCGGACGCAGCACGCGCAGCTCAAGGCCCCCTTCGGTGAGCCACTCCCCCAGGCGGCGGAGGTCGTCGGTCGGGTCGTTCTCGATCACCAGCGCGGTCGCCACGACGTCGAGGCTAACCGGTACGCCCGACAGGGCACGGTCCGGCAGGCCCTAGGCTCCGATCGTGCCTGACGACTGCCTGCGCCCACCGGCCCTGCGTCCCGGCGACGCGGTGATGCTGGTGTCCCCGTCCGGGCCGACCCGTCCCGAACGGGTGGCCCGCGGCATCGAGCTGCTCACCGGCTGGGGGCTGCGGCCGGTGCCCGCGCCGAACGCGTACGCCAGGCGGGGTTACCTGGCCGGCGACGACGCGCTGCGGGCCGCGGACCTGAACGCGGCGTTCGCCGACCCGGAGATCCGCGGGGTGATCTGCACCCGGGGCGGCTACGGCGCGCAGCGGGTGGTCGACCTGATCGACATGGCGGCGGTACGCCGGGATCCGAAGGTGGTGGCCGGGTTCTCCGACATCACCGCGTTGCAGTTCGCGCTCTGGCGGGGCGCCCGCCTGGCCGGGGTGCACGGGCCGGGCGCCGCGTGGCGGGACGAGCGCACGCCGATCCGCTCGGCGGAGTCGCTGCACGCCGCGCTGACCAGCGCCGAGCCGGTGACTGTGACGGCGGTCGAGGCGGAGGAGACGTTCCCGGTGCGGGTGCCCGGCCGGGCCGAGGGCCGGCTGCTCGGCGGCAACCTGTGCCTGATCACCGCGTCCATCGGCACCCCGGACATGCCCGACCTGACCGGGGCGATCCTGCTGGTCGAGGAGGTGCAGGAGCCGCCGTACAAGATCGACCGAATGCTCACCCACCTGCGCCGCTGCGGTGCGCTGGACGGAATCGCCGGGGTGGCTGTCGGCCAGTTCACCGAGTGCGCGGACGGCTGGGACACCACTGTCGTGGACGTGCTCACCGACCGCCTGGGCGACCTGGGCGTGCCGGTCCTCGGCGGCCTGCCCATCGGCCACGGCCCCAACCAGCTCACCGTCCCGGTGGGTACCCCCGCCACCCTGGACGCCACCACAGGCACCCTGACGGCAACCGCCGCCGTCCGCCAAGGCTGAGGCCCACCCCGGCGATCATGAGGTTGGCGGCAGTTCAGAGATCCACAACTGCCGCCAACCTCATGATCAACGCGGCGAGGGCGTGAGGCGGGCCACGGCGCCGATCTCCAAGGCCGCCCAGACCGCGCCGTCGGGGGTGACCGTGAGGCCGTGGGGTTCCGAGGCCGGGGTGGGCAGGGTGTGGGCGGTAATGTGACCGTCCGGGTCGATGTGGCCGATGCGGTTGGCGCCCCACTCGGTGAACCAGCAGCCACCGGCCGGATCGGCGACGATCGCGTGCGGGCGCGCCGCCCGGTCCGGCAGCGGGAACTCGTCGATCCGCCCGTCCGGCGTGATCCGGCCGATCTGCCCGGCGACGATCTCGACGAACCAGAGCGCGCCGTCACCGCCCCGGGTGATGCCGACCGGCCCGGCCGCCTCGGTGGGCAGCGGATGCACAGTCACCGACCCGTCCAGGCCGACCCGGGCGATCGCGTTCGCCTGGTTGAGCGTGAGCCAGAGCGCGTCGTCCGGCCCGGCCGCCAGCATCGACGGGAAACCCCTGGTCACCGGCAGCGGGAAGGACGTCACCTCCCCGTCGACGCTCACCCGGCCGATCGTGTCGTCGCTCATGCCGGCGTACCAGAGCGCGCCGTCCGCACCGACCACCAGCCCGCAGGGGCCGCAGCCGGGCGGCAGCGCCACCGAGCCGATCTCGCCGTCGACTGTGATCCGGCCGAGCCGGTCGTCGCCCGAGCGGGTGTACCAGAGCGCGCCGTCGGGGCCGCCGACGATGATCAGCGGGCGGCTGCCGGGCGGGCCGTCGCGGTAGGTCCGTACCTCACCGTCGAGGCCGAGCCGGGCGACGCCGCCGGAGCCGGCCAACGCCAGCCAGAGCGCGCCGTCGGGCCCGACCGTGATCGAGTACGGCCCGGAGCCCGGCCCGGTGAGCGGGATCTCGCGGATGGCGGGCTGTGTCATCGAGTGGCCTTTCGTCGGGTTTCGCCCAGCCTCGCGGGCGCTCCGGCACCCCGGCAACACGAATAATTCGGGCCTTCCGGACGGGATTGCCAGCTCGCTGACAGGTTCGCCACGGGTGGCCCTCAGTTCCGGCGACCACTGTCGGTGACGTCATCGCACCACCACCGAACAGGAGAATCGCATGATCCGCACGATGTCGAAGAAGCACCTGCTGGCCGGCCTGGCCGCCGCCGGCGTGCTCGGCGTCGGGATCGCCGCCCCGACGGTGGCGCTCGCCGACGACAAGAGCCCGAACCCGTCTTCGAGCGCCAGCAGCACCACCGACCAGGGTGACGACCGCCGCCAGAAGCACGCCGACCGGCAGGCCGAGTTCGCCGAGGCGCTCGCCAAGGAGCTGGGCGTCTCGACCGACAAGGTCGCCGCGGCGCTGGAGAAGCTGCACGAGCAGCGCCAGGGCGATCGCCCGGAGCGGCCGGAGCGGCCGTCGACCGAGGACCGGCAGGCCGCGCTGAAGGAGCGGCTCGACCAGGCCGTCACCGACGGCAAGCTCACCCAGGAGCAGGCCGACGCGGTGCTCAAGGCCGCCGAGGCGGGCGTGTTCCCGGGCCCGGGCAAGGGCGGCCCGGACGGCAGGCCCGGCCACCACGGCAAGGGTGGCGACAAGGGCGGCCCGGAGGGCAAGGCCGACCAGGGCGCCGAGGCCGAGCAGGAGGGCCAGGGCGGCAAGTGACGCGGTGGCCCCGCCGCCCCTCACCGGCCGTTCCCTCCTCCTGGCCGGCGCCCGGCGGGGCCACCCACGCCTGATCCCCTCGGACCGCGGCGGGGTGGTGGTGCACTCGCACCGCCACCCCGCCGCGCCCGTGTCAGCGCAGGTACGGCCCGTCCGCGCCGATCTTGCCCGGCGCCGGGTTGCCGGGCAGGTCGAGCACGTAGACCCGGAGGTTGCCCTTGCCGCCGGCCGCGGCGGTGAGCGTGCCGTCGGTGACCGTCTTCACGTCGCCGGTGACCGCGTCCACGTACCGGCCGTTCGGCACCCCGCGGAACGTGGCGCCGCCGGACACGGTGACCAGCGCGAAGCTGTCCACCGTGCCCTGGGTGAAGCGCCGCTTGTACGCCATCGCGCCGCTCACACCCTCGGTCGAGTACTGCCCCTTCTGCAGGGCCGGCACTGCCCGCCGGATCAGGTTGAGCCGCTGCACGTGCTTGACCAGCGGCTGGGCGAGCGTGGTGGCCACCGCCCCGCCGGCCGAGCCGACCACCCCGAAGTCGGCGGCGGTGACGCTGCCGGCCAGGTGGTCGCCGTAGTAGGCCCGCCCGGTGGTGGCGAGCGGGCAGGTCGGCCCGCAGTCGATCCGGGCGCCCTTGCGGAACTCGATCTCCGAACCGTAGTAGAGCGTCGGGATGCCGCGGAACGTCCACATCAGGCTCATGTTCTCCGCCCAGGCGTCGGTGCCGCCGGTGTACCGGGTGGAGGACTTGTTCGGCCCGTAGTCGTGGCTGTCGACGTAGACCACGTTGTACGTGGCGTCGTTGTAGCTGTCGTCGGAGTCCTTCCCGTTGCCGAACGCGTTGCCGGCGTCGGAGAAGTTCATGTGCATCCGCATGTCGATGACGTTCATGCCGGAGAACTGCGAGCGGTCCGGCGCGTGGTACGTGTTGCCGCGCAGGAACGCGTTGTCGGTGGTCGGCTGCCCGTTCGGGCCGAGCAGCTGCTCGTGGTCGTACTGCTCGATCGCGGCGCGGACGTCGTCCGGGCTGTACTCCTTGCGCTCCTTCCAGGTGTAGAACTGCGCGGAGTGGTTGACCGAGCCGCGGTTCCACTTGTCGTTGACGAACGCGGCCACCTCGCCGAAGACGTAGAAGTCCTTGCCCTTCTCGCCGAACCGGGCGACCGCGTGCTGCTGGATGGCGGGCAGGAAGCGCCGGTTCCAGGTGACCCGGGGGATGTGCACGGCGGTGTCGATCCGGAAGCCGTCCACACCCATGTCGATGAACCTGTTGTACGCGTCGATCAGGTACTGCTGCACGGCGGCGTTCTCGGTGTTGAAGTCGGCCAGGTCCTCGTGCAGCCAGCAACTGCGTGAGTCCTCGCCCTCCCAGTTGCCGATCCAGCACTGGTGGTACTTGTCGGCGGGGAAGATCTTGCTGGTCGGGACCGGCCACTGGCACTGGTAGAGCGTGTAGCCCTCTGGGCTGCGCCCGCCGGTCGGCGTACCCCAGTTCAGGCACTGGTTGCCGGCCGGCGCAGCGGACGACCACACGTCGCCGTTGTAGGGCCGGCCCTTGGCCTTGGCGTTCTGCGCCGGGGTGAGCGCCGGGTCGTTCCCGGTCGCCTCGACCATCGGGTCGTACTCCCGGCCGGCCTGCGGCTGGTCGTAGTACCACTTCCACTGGTCGTCGCGGGTGCCGTAGACGGTGGGCGTGAACAGGCCCTTGGCACCCCACCGGGAGCTGTGGTTGTAGACCACGTCCTGGAAGATCTTGATGCCCTTGGCGTGCGCGGCGTTGATCAGGTCCTGGTAGGAGGCGCCCGCGCTCTCCAGCCGCGGGTCCACCCGGTAGAAGTCCCAGCCGTGGTAGCCGTGGAAGTCGTAGTCGGACCGGTTGAGCACGACCGGGGTGATCCAGAGCGCTGAGAAGCCGAGCGCCTTGATGTAGTCGAGCTTGTCGACCAGCCCCTTGAAGTCGCCCCGGAACATCGGGTCGTCGTTGGCCGCGTTGCCGGAGGCGACGTGCTGGCTGCCGCCGCGGTTGTTCGTGGGATCGCCGTCGGCGAACCGGGCGGTCATCACGAAGTAGATGGTGTCCTCGCGCGGGTCGCCGCCGAGCGGGGTGCCGCCGGTCTGCGGGGCGCCGGTGGTCGCGGAGGCGGGCGCACTCGCCGCCGACCGGTTGCCGGCCGCGTCCAGGGCCCGCACGGTCCAGGTGTACGCGGTGCCGGGCCGCAGGTCGTACGCGACGTGCCGGGTGGTGGCGCTGGTGACCGTGGTGCCGCCGGCTCCCCCGGTGCGGGTCAGCTCGTACCCGGTGACGCCCCGGTCGTCGGTGGCGGCGGTCCAGGTCAGGGTGACCGCCAGACCGTCGGCGACGGCGGTGAGGCCGCCCGGCGTGGACGGCGGGGTGGTGTCCGGGGTGACCGGCGCGCACGGGTCCGCGGCGGCGGCGGTGACCCGGCCGTTGTCGACGACGCTGCGCCCCGCGCCCAGGGTGTAGTCCGCGCCGCCGTTGTTGTCCCAGGCGCCGGCGGTGTTGTTGAACGCGGCGGTCAGGCCGGTGGCCGTGCCGAGGTCGACGATCCGGCGGGCCCAGCCGGCGCAGCGCGCCTCCATGGCGACGCCCGGCGCGGTGGTCCAGGCGCCGCCGGTGGGCCGGTAGTGCAGGTTCGCGGCGGTCCAGCCGCGCGGCGTGAGGTGGTACCAGACCTCGGCGGTGTTCCCCGGCGTCGGGCTCGGCGCGACAGTGGCGGACGGGCTCGGAGTCGGGGTGCCGGACGGCGACGGGGTGGCGCACGGGTCGCCCGTGCCGATCCGGCCGGCGGCGACGGTCACGGTGCCGGCACCGAGGCGATAGTTGGCGCCGTTGTTGTTGTCCCAGACGCCGCTGCCGTTGGTGAAGACGACCTGGGCGCCGGTGGCAGCGCCCAGGTCGACGGTCTTGCGACGCCAGCCGGCGCAGGCGGTGTCCATCGGCACGCCGGGCACCGGCGTCCAGGCCTGCCCGTCCACGCCGTAGTGGATGTTGACGGACGCGCCCCAGGCGGCCGGTGGCTGGTAGTAGACGGTGACGGTGTTCGCCGCCGCGGCGGCGGTGAACGGCAGCAGCGCGGCGAGCACGCCGGCGGCGAGCGCGAGCGCTCCCCACCGGCGGCGGTTGGTGGTGGTGCCCCTCATGGCGCTCTCCTGACACCCACGCCCGCACGACGGGCGCAAGGGGATGAAGGCGTTGCAAGAACTTGCGACGCGTGGTGCCAGGAAGTTACCAGCTTCGATTCCACGAAACCAGTAGTTCACAGTAGACACGGGCGTAACAGGTTGCACCGCCCGCAACGGCTTGCTCCCGGCCGGCGACGGCCAGGCCGGGAGCAGGGGCGCGCGCTCAGCCCGCGGCGGGCGGGGTGAAGACGCCGAGCAGGTTGCCCGACGGGTCGCGCAGCAGGGCACGCACCAGACCGGCCGGCGTGGTCACCGGGGCCGTCAGAACGGTGCCGCCGGTCGCCTCCGCCCGGCGGCAGGTCTCCGGCACGTCCGCCACCTCGGCGTAGAAGATCGCGTAATTGCCGGTGTCGGTGTCCCGGATCGCGCCGCCGATCCCCCGCTCACCGCCGGCCGTCGTCTGCCGGTACGACAGGCCCGGGCCGCCCTGCTCGTCGAAACTCCAGCCGAACAGCTCGGAGTAGAACCGCTGCGCCTCGTCCGGGCGGTCGGAGCCGATCTCGAACCAGGTCACGGGCTTGCTGGACATGCTTCCTCCTGAGATTCGCGCCGGCGGTCGGCCGGCGTCGTCAGGATTCAGCCTCGTATCGGGCCACGACAGCGTCCTGTCGGTGTTTCCACCCGGATCAGACCAGGGCGAGCGGGCGCACCCGGTCGACCGGCACGTCGAGGTCGCCGGGACGCAACTCCCGGGTCACCGGCTCGGCGAGCGGGTGCACCGACACGATCCGGTCGGTGCGGAAGCAGCGCACACCGTCGCGCAGCCGGCACCAGGCGACCAGGTACCAGTGCACCGAGTTGCCCAGGTAGGCCAGCGGCTCCACGTCGCGCGCCGAATCGGCACCGCCGCGGTCGGCGTACCGCAGGCGCAGGACCCGCCCGGCGGCGACCGCGTCGGCGACGGCGGCCGGGACGGGTGTGCCCGGCCCGTCGCCGACCAGGTGCACCCGGCCGGCGAGGCGGTGCGCCTCGGCCACCGCGGCGGGCGGCATCACCGCGACCAGCTTGCGCAGCGCGGCGCCGGCCGCCGGGGCGAACGGTGAGCCGCCGAGCCGGTGCAGCGCGACGGCCATCGCCACCGCCTCGGCCGGTGTCAGGTTGACCGGCGGCAACGTGCGCGCCCGGTCGACCACGTAGCCGCCGGCGCGGCCCGGCTCGGCCCAGATCGGCACCCCGGCGCCCTGCAACGCGGAGATGTCGCGCTCGACGGTGCGGGTGCTCACCTCGAAGCGGCGGGCCAGCCAGGACGCGCTGCGCGGGCGCGGCGAGACCGCCCGCAGCTCCTCGACCAGGGCGTAGAGGCGGTCGGTGCGGTTCACCCCCGGACGCTAACCCGGGGGTACGACACCCCTCAGGCGATGCAGGCGCAGACGATCAGCGCGGCGCCGAAGTGGGTGGCGGCGCTGACCCGGGCCGCCGGGTGCGGCTCGTCGGCGGCGATGACGTCGCCCAGCTTGCCCGGGGTGAGCAGGTCCAGCACCAGGAACGCCAGCGCCATCACCAACAGGCCGACCAGCCCGAACACCACAGTGGACGCGAGCCCCTTGGTGAACGAACTGTAGCTGGTCAGCACGGCGGTGAAGACGATGCCGGCGATGCCGAGCTGGTTGGCGGCGAGCAGCAGCGCGGCGTTGCCGTTGCGGCGCACCCAGATCAGCTCCCGCAGCTTGCCCGGGGTGAGCAGATCGACGAGCAGGAATCCGGCGGCCATCAGGGCGACCCCGACCATCCCGAACACGATGCTCTGCCACGCCCCGTCGAGCAGATCTCCCAGCACCAACGCCTCCCCGGCTCACGCCGCCCGGCGGTGGTGCCGGGGCGGTGCCGCAGACGATAGCGGCACCGCGCCAGCGTGATCTAGAGCGAGAGGTAGCGCTGCCGCTCGTACGGGGTGACCTCGCGGCGGTACTGCTCCCACTCGGAGCGCTTGTTGCGCAGGAAGAAGTCGAAGACGTGCTCGCCGAGCACCTCGGCCACCAGCTCCGAACCGGCCATCACGTCGATCGCCTCGGCCAGGTTCTCCGGCAGCGCCTCGTACCCCATGGCGCGGCGCTCGGCGCTGCTCAGCGACCAGACGTCGTCCTCGGCGCCCGGGGGCAGCTCGTAGCCCTCCTCGATGCCCTTGAGGCCGGCGCCGAGCATCACCGCGAACGCGAGGTAGGGGTTGGTCGCGGAGTCCAGCGAGCGGACCTCGACCCGGGCCGAGTTCGGTTTGCCGTACGCGGGCACCCGCACCAGCGCGGACCGGTTCAGGTGACCCCAGCAGACGTACGCGGGGCTCTCGGTGATCCGGTCCGGCAGCGCCTGCGGGAACAGCCGCTTGTACGAGTTGACCCACTGGTTGGTGACGGCGGTGTACTCCCGGGCGTGGGTGAGCAGCCCGGCGATGAACGACTTCGCGACCTTGGAGAGCTTCATCGGGTCGCCGGCGTCGTGGAACGCGTTGCGCTCCCCCTCGAACAGCGACAGGTGCGTGTGCATGCCGCTGCCCGGCTGGTCGGTGAACGGCTTCGGCATGAAGCTGGCCTGCACGCCGGTGGAGAGCGCGACCTCCTTCACCACGTGCCGGAACGTCATGATGTTGTCGGCGGTGGTGAGCGCGTCGGCGTAGCGCAGGTCGATCTCCTGCTGGCCCGGGGCGACCTCGTGGTGGCTGTACTCCACCGAGATGCCGATCCGCTCCAGCGCCAGCACGGCCTGGCGGCGGAAGTCCCGCGCGACGGCGTGCGTGGTGTGCTCGAAGTAGCCGCCGGTGTCCACCGGGGTGGGCACCGAGCCGTCCTGCGGACCGTTCTCCAGCAGGAAGAACTCGATCTCCGGGTGGGTGTAGAAGGTGAAGCCCTTGTCGGCCGCCCGGGAGAGCATCCGGCGCAGCACGTGCCGCGGGTCGGCCCAGGACGGGCTGCCGTCGGGCAGCATGATGTCGCAGAACATCCGGGCGCTCTCGCCGCTGACCCCGCCCTCGAACGGGAAGACCTGGAACGTGGTCGGGTCCGGCATGGCCACCATGTCCGACTCGAACACCCGGGCGAAGCCCTCGATCGCTGAGCCGTCGAAGCCGATGCCCTCCTCGAAGGCCGCCTCCAGCTCCGCCGGGGCCACCGAGACGCTCTTGAGCGTGCCGAGCACATCGGTGAACCACAGCCGGACGAAACGGATGTCCCGCTCTTCCAGCGTGCGGAGGACGAACTCCTGCTGACGGTCCACTTCCACCCCTCGTGACACGTACGTCCGCACCGGTCGGGCCGGCCCGGCCTGACCGCCCAGTCTCCACCGGGCTCGTTACGCCGACGTTACGCCTTCCCCGGCCGGCCGTCCCGCCGTGTCCGGCCGGGCGGGACGCGCGCTGCGCCGCCCCGGTCTCCCGCGACCTGTCGGATTCGGCCCGGACGGCTGGGGGAAGATAAACGCATGCCCACCCTGCGTCTCGCCCTGTGCCAGGTCAACCCGACGGTAGGCGACCTCGCCGGAAACGCCGGCCTGGTCCGCTCGTGGACCCGTCAGGCCGCCGACGCCGGCGCCCAGCTCGTCCTGTTCCCCGAGCTGATGCTCACCGGTTACCCCGTCGAGGACCTGGTGTTCCGCCGCTCGTTCGTGGCCGCGTCCCGCGCCGCGCTGCACCGGCTCGCCGCCGACCTGGCCGCCGACGGCCTCGGTGACCTGCCGGTCCTGGTCGGCTACCTGGACGCGGACGGCCCTCCCCAGGTCAGCTCGGACGCGGAACCGGGCCGGGGCGCCCGCAACGCGGCGGCGGTGCTGCACCGGGGCGAGGTGGTGGCCACCTACTTCAAGCACCATCTGCCCAACTACGGCGTCTTCGACGAGGACCGCTACTTCGTCTCCGGTGACACGCTGACAGTGGTGCGCGTCGGCGGGGTGGACGTGGCGCTGACCATCTGCGAGGACCTGTGGCAGGCCGGCGGGCCGTTCGCGGTGGCCCGGGAGGCGGGCGTCGGGCTGGTGCTGAGCATCAACGGCTCGCCGTACGAGCTGAACAAGGACGACGTGCGGCTGCCGCTGGTGCGCCGGCGCGCCGCCGAGGCCGGGGCCGCCATCGCGTACGTGAACATGGTCGGCGGCCAGGACGAGCTGGTCTACGACGGCGACTCGATGGTCGTCGCCGCGAACGGCACGCTGCTGACCCGGGCGCCGCAGTTCGTCGAGCACCTGCTGGTGCACGACCTGGAACTGCCGGCGGCGACCGGGGCGCCGGGCGGGACCGTCGCGCCGGCCGACGGGATGCGGGTGGCCCGCCACGAGATCCCGGCGATCCCGGCCGCGCCGTCCGGTCCGGCTGCGGACGGCGGGATCATCGAGCCGGTCGCCGACGAGGCCGAGGTGTGGCACGCGCTGGTGCTGGGCCTGCGCGACTACATCGACAAGAACCGCTTCCCCTCGGTGGTGCTGGGCCTGTCCGGTGGCATCGACTCGGCGGTGGCGGCGGCCATCGCGGTGGACGCCGTGGGCCCGGAGCGGGTCGTCGGCGTCTCGATGCCCAGCCAGCACTCCTCCGAGCACTCCCGCACCGATGCCGAGGACCTGGCGAAGCGCACCGGCTTGGACTACCGGGTCGAGCCGATCCAGCCGATGGTGGACACGTTCCTGGCGAACATGTCGCTGTCCGGGGTGGCGGTGGAGAACCTCCAGGCCCGGGTCCGCGGCGTGATCCTGATGGCGCTGTCGAACCAGGAGGGCCACCTGGTGCTCACCACCGGCAACAAGAGCGAGCTGGCGGTGGGCTACTCGACGCTCTACGGCGACTCGGTGGGCGGATACAACCCGGTCAAGGACGTCTGGAAGACGCTCGTGTGGCGGCTGGCGAAGTGGCGCAACACGGACGCGGTGCGGCGCGGGCAGACGCCGCCGATCCCGGAGAACTCGATTGGCAAGCCGCCGTCGGCCGAGCTGAGCCCCGGCCAGCTCGACAGCGACACGCTGCCCGACTACGACGTGCTCGACCCGATCCTGATCGGCTACGTCGACGGCGACCTGGGCCGCGACGGCCTGGTCGAGTCCGGCCACGACCCGGCCGTGGTGGACAAGGTGCTGCGGATGGTGGATACCGCCGAGTACAAGCGACGGCAGTCCGCGCCCGGCACCAAGATCTCCATGAAGGCGTTCGGGCGGGACCGGCGGCTGCCGATCACCAACCGGTGGCGCGAGGACGGCTGACCGCTCCCCCGGCCGGGGAGTGACATCCTCCACTCCGACCTGCCCGCGGCCCGCCGCCCGGTGCGACGATCGCGGGGAACCCGGGGACCGCGTGCGCGGCCTCGAGGAAGGAGATTGTCATGGTGGAGTCCACCCCGGCCGAGGTGACCGCCCTCTACGGCGGGCCGGCCACCCGGCGGGTACGCACCCGCGACCTGATCGCCGCCAAGGAGCGCGGCGAGCGGTGGGCGATGCTGACCTCGTACGACCAGTACACGGCCTCGATCTTCGACCAGGCGGGGATCCCGGTGCTGCTGGTCGGCGACTCGGCGGCGAACAACGTCTTCGGCTACGAGACCACGCTGCCGGTGACCGCCGAGGAGCTGCTGCCGCTGGTGCGTGCCGTGGTACGGGCCACGAAGCACTCGCTGATCGTCGGTGACCTGCCGTTCGGCTCGTACGAGGAGGGACCGGCGCAGGCGCTGCGCACCGCTGTGCGGTTCATGAAGGAGGGTGGCTGCCACGCGGTGAAGCTGGAGGGCGGGCGACGCTGCGCCGCCCAGATCGAGGCGATCACGGGCGCCGGCATCCCGGTGATGGCGCACATCGGCTTCACCCCGCAGAGCGAGCACACGCTCGGCGGCTACCGGGTGCAGGGCCGGGGCGAGGCCGCCGAGGAGGTGCTCGCCGACGCGCGGGCGGTGGCCGAGGCGGGCGCGTTCGCGGTGGTGCTGGAGATGGTGCCGGGTGAGGTGGCCAAGCGGGTCACCGCCGAGCTGCCCATCCCCACCGTCGGTATCGGGGCCGGCCCGGACACCGACGGGCAGGTGCTGGTCTGGCAGGACATGGCCGGGTTGCGGACCGGCCGGGCGCCGCGCTTCGTGAAGCGGTACGCCGACCTGGCGGGCGCGCTCACCGACGCCACCCGCCGGTTCGCCGACGAGGTACGCGGCGGCGAGTTCCCCGCGGCCGAGCACACCTTCTGAGGTGTAAGGAAGGGCCCCTTCTTAACGCCTGGCGTAGAGAAGGGGCCCCTTTTTAACACGCGCCGCCGCGACGGCGGCGCGACGCGTCAGAGGTCGGTGACCCGGATGCCGGCGTGCGCCTTGTAGCGCTTGTTGATCGCGATCAGGTTGGCGGTGAACGCCTCGATCTGGTGGGCGTTGCGCAGCCGCCCGGCGTAGATGCCCCGCATGCCGGGGATCCGCGCGGCCAGCGCGCCGACCACGCCCGCCAGTTCCCGGTCCTCGGTGCAGATCAGCACGTCCAGATCGATCCGGTCGATCTCCGGGTCGGCCAGCAGCGGCGCGCTGACGTGGTTGAACGCGGCGCAGACCCGGGACTCGGGCAGCAGTGCGGCGGCCTGCTGAACGGCGCTGCCCTCGGCGACGGTGAGCGCGTACGGGCCCTGCTTGTCGAAGCCGAGCGGGTTGACGCAGTCCACCACGATCTTGCCGGCCAGCGGTCCGGCGAGCGCGGCGACTGTGGCCGCGTGCCCGTCCCACGGCACCGCCACGATCACCACGTCGCTGCGCCGGGCGACGTCCTCGTTGTCGCCGCCGGAGACGACGGCACTCTCCGGTACGTAGGGCAGGGCGGCGATCTCGGCGGCGGCCTGGGTGGCCCGCTCGGCGGTGCGGGAGCCGATCAGCACGGTCTGCCCGGCCCGGGCGAACCGGTAGGCGAGACCCCGTCCCTGGTCGCCGGTGCCACCGATGATGCCGACGGTCAGCCCGGAGACGTCGGGCAGCGTGGTCGCGTCGTAAGCCATGCGCTCATCCTCGCAAAGCGGGGCCGCGAGCGGTGCATCCCGATGCTGTGACAATCGCCGCGCTGGTCACGCCCGTTCGAAGGCGACCCGGCGCTGGACCGGGTCGGCGGCGGTGAGGCGTACCCGGACGCGTTCGCCCAGCGGCAGCTCACCGGTGCAGCGGGCGCGCACCGGCGGCTCGTCGAGCGCGATCGTGCCGCCGGGCGGACGGCCGGGACGGCCGTTACCCGCCGGACGCGGTTCGTCCACGTCGAGCACCGCCGCCTCGAACGTCTCCCCCACCCGGTGCGCGAGCAGCACCGCCTCGGCCAGTTCCACAACGCCGCGGGTGGCGGCGCCCGCGGTGCGATCGGTCGCGGCCATCACCTCGGGCAGCTTCGGCAGCGCGGCCCGGACCTGCTCGGGCACCTCGCGGCCCTCGTGCAGCGCCAGGCAGACCTCGGTGGCGTAGCGGTCGGCGAGGCGGCGCAGCGGCGCCGTGACGTGCGCGTACGCGGCCGCCACCCCGCCGTGCTCGGGCTGCTCGGGCAGGTCACCGTCGAACGCGGTGTACGCGGCGCCGCGCATCAGCTCGGCGGCCTGGTCGACGAAGGCGGCCACCCGGGGGTGGGAGGTGTCCAGCCCGTCGAGCACCTGACCCACGGGTGTGCCGTCCGGCCAGGGCACACCGAGCGGGCCGGCGGCGAGCCGCAGCCGTTCGACCGCCTCCGGGCGGGGGCGCGGCATGGTGCGCAGCAGCCCGATCCGGCCGGCCAACATGATGTCGGCCGCGGCCATCCCGGTCAGCAGCGAGATCTGCGCGTTGTGCTCCTCCATCGGGCCGGGGCCGCGCAGCACCAGCCGCCACCCGTCGCCGTCGGGCTCGACGTCCTGCTCGGGCAGCGGCAGGTTGATCGCGCCCCGGCTCAGGCCCCGCGCGGTGAGCAGCGCCCCGATCTCGGGCAGCAGGGCGATCGGCTCGGGCAGCCGGCCGGCGTCGGCGTCGCGCTGCACGCCGCCGTAGTCGAGCTTGGCCCGGCTGCGCACCAGCGCCCGCTCCAGCGTGACCGCGGCGGTGCCGCCGTCGGCGTCCAGGTCGACGGTCCAGAGCACGGCGGCCCGGTCGACGTCGGGCAGCAGGCTGGCCGCCCCCTCGCTGAGCGTGTGCGGGTGCAGCGGCACGTTGCCGTCGGGCAGGTAGACCGTCTGCCCGCGGCGCCACGTCTCGGCCTCCAGGTCACCGCCGAGGCGTACGTGGGTCAGGACGTCCGCGATCGCGTACCGGACGCGGTAGCCGCCGCCGGGACGGCGGGTGAGGTGCATGGCCTGGTCGAGGTCGCGCGAGGTCGCCGGGTCGACGGTGACGAACGGGATGTCGGTCCGGTCGGCGACTGCGGGCGGCGGCGCGGCGGCCGCCAGGTCGGCCTCGCGCTGCGCCGCGGCCGGGAAGCCCTCGGGCAGTCCCAGCTCGCGGCGCAGCGCGCCGAAGTCGATACGGGGCGCCAGTACGCGTCGGATCACCACGCGGTCAATCCTGACAGCGCCCCGCACGTTCCGCTCCCCGGGAGGGAGCGGTGTCCGCGGCGTCAGGCGCGGCGGGCCGGCGCCTTACGTGCGGTGGTGCTCTTGGCTGCGGTGCTCTTGCGGGCCGGCGCCTTCTTCGCGGCGGTGGTCTTCTTCGCCGTCGTGGTGGTCTTGCGCGCGGTGGTGGTCTTGCGGGCGGGCGCCTTCTTCGCCGCCGCCTTGCGCGCCGTGGGACGCGTCGAGGCTGTGGTCTTCTTCGCCGCTGTGGTCTTCTTGGCGGCGGTCGTCTTCTTCGCCGCCGAGGTGACCTTCCGCGCGCCGGTGGTCTTCTTGGCCGCCGTCGTCGTCTTCTTCGCCGCCGTCGTCTTGCGGGCCGGCGCCTTCTTCGCGGTCGCGGTGGTCCGGGGCGTCGCGGTGGTCCGGGGCGTCGTGGTCTTCCGGGCCGCTGTGGTCTTCTTCGCCGCCGTCTTCTTGGCCGCTGTGGTCTTCGTCGCGGTCGCCTTCTTCGCCGTGGTCTTCTTCGCCGGCGCGGTCTTGGCGGTGGCCCGGCCGGCCGGCGCCGTACGAGCGGCGGTCTTCTTCGCCGTCGTCCTGCTGGTGGTGGCCTTGGTGGCCGGCGCCTTACGAGCCGCCGACACGACCTTCCTGGCGGCCGCCTTCTTGGCCGCCGCCTTCTTCGCCGGTGTCCGTCCGGCGCCGGCGCCCGAGGCGTTCGGCGACGCCTTGGTGACCGTCGTCGTCCTGCCCGCGGCGGTCCTCTTCGCGGTCGTCCGTTTCGCGGCCGGGCGGGTGGCCTGCTGTGCTTCGGCCATCTCGGTTCCCTTTCCTGGGGACGTGCTCTCGCCCTCGCGGAGCACGGATCACCTCGACGCGGGCCCTCCCGCGCCGTCTAGCGGCCCTCCCCGGCCCAACGGGCGTCCTCGGCGTCCCACGCGTCGTTACGCTCCCGCACTGTCTGCAGGGCGTTGTCCGCGTCGGCGGCTGAGGCGTACGGTCCGAGAACGTGCTTGGCGGGGCACACGTCGGCATCGGTCTCGACCCGGTGGTGTCGCGTGCACCAGTAGTAGTGCCCACCACTTCCGTCGTCGCTCATGCGATCACTGTGCACCGGGAACCGCCCGGCCGCCACCGGAACGGCACAAATAGTCACGTCCTTCTCCACATTAGACCTGGTCGGGGCGGTTGCGGCGGGGAACGGCGGAAGACCCCGGACATGCCCGCCCTCGTCCGAACGGGGTGTGGCTGCTGTTCGCGTATCCCTTCCCGAACCTCGCCGTGGTCGGCGGCGTGGCGCTCATCGCGCTCGCGGTGGCGCTGCGGCCGCGTTTCGGCCGGCTCGACCGGAACCTGGACGTGCTCACCGAACGGGAGGCGCCGGAGCTGCACGCCCTGGTCCGGGAGGTGGCCACGGCGGTACGCAACGCGGTACGCGGCGGCCACGGGCCGGGCACCTGGCGGGTGGAGACGGGACGCGCGCTGGACGCCGCCGCCGAGCGGCTGTCGCTGGAACGCCAGCTCACCGTCCGGGAGGACACCTCGCTGTTCGCCACGCACCCGCCGAGCGGCCTGCGGCACCGGATGCTCGGCGCGAGGCCCTGGCAGGACCCGGCGGTGACGCTCACCGAGGCGCGCGCCGCGCGGCTCGACGCCGAACTGGCCGGGCACTACGAGCGGGCCGGCCGGGCGCTGAGCTGGAACGCCTGACGCTCAGGCGGGTGCCGGGACGGGCTCCGGACCGGGTACGGCGGCGGGCGCCGGGCGGGCCGCCGCGATCGCGTACGCCAGGGCGTAGGGCGTGCAGGCCAGATGGAACATCGGCTCGACGAGCACCCGGTCGGTGATGAGGAACCGTTCCCACCCGGTCGGCCGGGGCAGCCCGAACGACGAGTCGGTCCAGCAGGTGAACAGCCAGAGCGGCGCGGAGATCCGGTCCACCGCGTCCGGCGGCAGGCCGTCCGCCACCGGCGCGGTGGCCGGGATCGAGGTAACCACCGCGAGCACCACCGCCGCGTCGGCCGCCACCAGCGCGCCGAGCAGCCCGGCCGACCACGCGAGCCGGACCCGGCCCCGGCGGGCCAGCGCCCCGGCGGTCCAGAGCGCCGCCGTCAGCAGCGCCAGCCAGAGCAGCAGCCCGGGCACCGTCTCCCACACCCGGCTCTCACCTCGCGCGGCGAGCAGCGCGAGCGTCGCGGTCACCGTCGCGGCGATCGGCAGCACCACGCCGAGCGCGGTGGGCAGCGCCCCCACGCGTACGGTCCGGCGTGCGGCCCGGGTGACTCCGAGCGCGAGCGCCGTACCGAGCAGCGCGGTGAGCGCCGACCAGGTCGGCAGCTGCGCGGCTGCGGCCCACGGCACGCGCATCTCCAGCCACCCGTGGGTCAGGGCCATCACCGCGCCGGCGAGCACGAGCACCGCGACGCAGGCCGGCGGCGCGAGCAGCAACACCCCTGCGGTACGCCCCAGCCGCCGCGACCCGGCCCGCCCGGTCAGTGGTGTGGCCGCCCGGCGGGCCGCCAGGCTCGCGGCGAACCGGAGCATCCCCCAGCGGCGGCCGGTGCGGGCCAGCTCGTGCAGTTCGGCGGCCCACTCCCGGGCCAGGTCGGCACGCAGCTCCGCCGGCCACCGGCGTACCGCGACCCGCAGCAGCAGCGCCGCCACCCGCCGGGTCACCACGCCGGCGCCCCGGCCGGGTCCGCGCCGCCGGCACGTTCGGAGGGTACGAGGGCACGCAGCTCGGCCAGCGCCAGCCGGGCCGACCGGATGCCCTCGCCGGTGAGGCGGTAGTAGCGGCGGGCCGGGCGGCCGGCGGTCACCGGGTCGACGTCCTCCCAGTCGGCGGCGAGCCAGCCCGCCGCCTGGAGACGGTGCAGCACCGGGTAGAGCGTCCCGCTGGGCAGGCCGGTGAGCCGCATCAGGTCGAGGCCGTAACGCGGCGCCTCGGGCTCGGCGAGCAGCGCCGAGAGCACCTTCGCCACCGGGATGGTCAGTCGCACAGCGGCACTCTATCGGAACTCTACATAGGGCGGGCGCACCCGAGGTAGCAGGACGAACGGTGATCGACAATGGGACGGTGTGTCCCCTTCGGCGGAACCGGTGGCCGGTCCGGCAGGGCCCGCTCAGGTGGATCACCGGTGGCCCGGGTGCATCGCGCGACTCCATATGCGAGCCTCGACGGACGAATCCGCTGTCGCGCTTCCAGCGGACAGCGACCCGAGCTGGGGAGAGAAAATCGTGGGCAACCTTGACATCGCGCTGAAGAACGCGATGAACATCGACGGCGCGATCGGGGCCGCGCTCGTCGACTACACAAGTGGCATGACCCTCGGCGTCGCCGGCGGCACCGGCGAGATCGACCTGACGGTCGCCGCCGCCGGCAACACCGACGTCGTACGCGCCAAGCTGCGCACCATCGAGATGCTCAAGCTCGACGACGAGATCGAGGACATCCTGATCACGCTCGGCAGCCAGTACCACCTGATCCGCCCGCTGAGCAACCGCACCGGCAAGGGCCTGTTCCTCTACCTGATGGTGAGCAAGAGCCGGGCCAACCTCGCGATGGCGCGGCACCAACTGCGCACGATCGAGGAGAGCCTGGAACTGTGAGCCGGGTGGACGACCTCCCCCGCCGTACGCGCGCCCAAGCCGGCACCCTGCCGCCACCACGGGCGCTTCCACAGTCGCTGGCCGGCAACCCGGCGCTGCCGTACCCGGCCATCGCCCAGGAACTCTCCGCGCTGCGGCTGCAGATCCCCGGCGTGCACGGCTGCGTCCTCGGCGGCGTCGACGGCCTGCTCGTCACGCACAACCTGCAGAACGGCGCCGACCCGGACGACCTGGCCGCGCTCGCCGCCACCACGTACGGACTCGGCCGCCAGGTCGGGTTCCGGCTCGGACAGGGCGACTTCCAGCAGTCCACGGTGCGCAACGCGGGCGGCTACCTCAGCGTGTACGCGATCAACGGAGAGGCGCTGCTCGCCGTGGTCGGCACGGACACCATCAACGTGGCGCGGCTGCACCTGCACGCCCCGACCACCGCGGCCCGGCTCGCCGAACTGCTCGACGGCGTCAGCCCGGCCACGTCCTGACGTACGCCGGTCGTCCCGGTCCCACCCGTCCGGACCGGAGGCGGCCGGCGTACCCCCGAGTTCTGTCGTTCGTGTGGCGCGGCGGTCGCGCGGCGCGGTCGCGCGCTTGCCGCGGCGGTCGCGGCGCGGCGGTCGCGGCGGCCGCGGCGCGGCGGGTCAGAGGCCGAAGCGGCCGGCCCACGCGGTCACGTCGGCCACCGTGGCGTTGCCGCCGCAGACCACCAGGCCGATCCGGGCGTCGGCGCCCACCCGCTCGACCACCCGGCGGGCGGCAGGCAGCAGGCACCCGGCGGCGGGCTCGGCCCACACCTTGGCGTGCTCGGCCAGCTCCAGCGTGCCCCGCACCGCCTCGGCGTCGGACACCACGAGGACGTCGCTGACCAGCGCGGTCACATGGTCATAGGTGAGCTGCGAGACGCTCGGCGCGCTGAGCGTGGTGACGATCGACGACAGCGGCACCTCGACCGGGCCGCCCTTCGCCAGCGCCTGCGACATCGCCTGCGCGCCCTCGGTCTCGACGCCCCAGATCCGTACCCCCGGCCGCCGCGCCCGCAGCGCCGCCGCCACGCCCGAGATCAGCGCGCCACCGCCGATGCTGACCAGCACGTCGGTCAGCTCACCGGCGTCGTCGGCGAACTCCAGCCCGACAGTGCCCTGCCCGGCCAGCACAATCGGGTCGTCGAACGGGTGCAGCAGCGTGACGCCCTCGTCCCGCAGCCGGTTCATCAGCGCGAACGCGCCGGCCATGTCCTCGGTCAGGCGGACGTCCGCCCCTGCGGCGCGGGCCACCTCGACCGCGCGGGCGGGCGCCGTCCGGGGCATGACCACTGTCGCCGCCACCCCGAGCGCGCCGGCCATCACCGCGACCGCGATGCCGTGGTTGCCACCGCTGACCGCTACCACTCCGGCCGCCCGCTCCGCGTCGTCGAGCGCGAGCAGCTTGGCCGCCGCACCACGGGCCTTGAACGAGCCGGTACGTTGCAGCAGCTCCAGCTTGGCGGTGACCGGTACGCCGAGCAGCTCGGTCAGTCCCGGGCTGGGCACGGTCGGGGTGTGTACGACGACGTCGGCGATCCGGTCGGCGGCCGCCTGGATGTCCGCAAGCTCGATCACCCCCGCAGCGTCCCACACCGGCCCCCGTGCCCCGCGCCGTCCCGCCGCGCGGCGCCCCGCCGCTCCGCCGCCCCGCGCTCCGGCACTCGTCGATCTTGGAGTTGTGGCACCTCGCGAACTGCGCGGAAGGGCCGTTCCGGGCGCCACAACTCCAAGATCGCTGGAGTGGGATGGACCTGTCACGGTCGGCTGGCGGCCACCTCGGCGTCGCTGCGGAGCATGCAGAACTCGTTGCCCTCCGGGTCGGCGAGCACCACCCAGCCGGTGCCGTCAGGCTCACGCCGGTCGGCCACCACCGCCGCGCCCAGCCCGGTCAGCCGGGCCAACTCCTCGTCGCGCGTCCCCTCGACCGGGCGCAGGTCGAGGTGGATGCGGTTCTTGACCTGCTTGGCGTCCGGCACCTCGATGAAGAGCAGGCGGTGCCGCCCGTCCCGCGAGTAGATCATGCACTCCTCGTGGCCGGGCTCGTTCGGATCGTCCGGGTCCTCCCGGTAGTCGAGGACGGCTTCCCACCAGCGGGACAGGGCGTAGGCGTCGGCACAGTCCACGGTGGTGTGGGACACGTAGGAGGTCATCACCGGATCATCGCAAGTCCTGATGGCCCCCGGGCTACCCAGCCGTTCCCGGACCGGCCACCGGCTCCCTAGGTGTCAGCACCGCTCACGGACGCATCCCCGGCAGCCAGTCCGGCGTCGAGCGCGGCCAGGAAGTCCAGCAACTCACGCCGCGCGGCCTCGTCATGCGTGCGGTGGTTCAGGACGTCCGACGCGACGCAACGGGAGCGGTCCTCGACCACCTCGATCAGCTCGATGAGTTGAAGCCGAGCCTCGATCACCGCGGCCGAGCCCACCTGGCGACACCATTCCTCGATCAGGTCGGGGTCCGTGGAGACGGCATCGATCCCGCAGCATCCGACAACGCACTCGACCTCGCAGAAGGCGATGCACGTACGCAGGGGCGACGGCACATCGACCGATACGTCCGCCATCGCCTCTCCTCCCCTGAGCCCGCCGCGACAGTGACGGGTGGCCGATGCTAGCGCCACGACCGCCTGGCACTCCTGCGAATTCGGCGGCCACTCCGGAGCCAGAGTCTCGCGATCGTCGAGGAGGTTGCCGGGGTGGACACCGCGTGGAGCGCTACGTCTCCCTCGTCAACCGCCCGCTTCCGCTGTCAGTCGTCGAACTCGAACCCGCGCGCTTCGGCGTTGTTGACCAGCCGCCGCATACGTTCGCCGCCGGTGGCTACCACCTTCATCAAGGCCTCCAGCTCTTGCAGCGCGCCTCGATCGGTGCCGTAGGCGCAGAACATGCCGGCCTCAGGGTCGTAGGCGAATCGACCTTCGAGCGTCGGGGCCTCGGTGCTGACAAGAACCTCCGCGACGCCTGCCCAGAAGTACCCGTTGGGCTCGTGACCAAGCTCCCCGATCACACTGTCGACTGGAGTGGTCCCGGCATCCAGCAGCAGCGAATACTGTCCGGGAGTGGTCTCGATCAGTCTGAGCAAGGTCATCTTCGATGCCTGACAGTGGTCGGTGCTCGTGGCAAGATCCGAAGTCTCCGTCACGCGCTCAGTTCCGCTCCTCCATTCGATCCGGCGGGACTGTCCGGTATGACGACCGACCACGGCAGCGGGGGCGACGTGAGCAGCGACGTAACCACAGTGCTGTGGCGCCCCCTGGGACAGCAGGAACTTGACCTCGTCCGCGAGGCAGGGGGGCGCAGGTGGCCGCCACTCTCGCCGGAGCAAACTCACTTCTTCCCGATGCTCGACGAGGCTTTCGCGGTCAGGGCTGCGCAGAACTGGAACCTGTTCGGACCCGTGCGCTACGTGGCCCGCTTCCACGTCGAGACGGGCTTCCTGGGCCGCTACTCGACACGGTCCTTCGGTGGATCCGCCGCTCCGATGCTGTGGGTTGCAGCCGACGAACTCGACGAGTTCAACGCGCACATCGTGGGTTCGATCGAGGTCATCCACGAGTTCCGATAGCGGGTGACCGGTACAGACGGCGGCCATCGGAGGATCCCGACGACGTGCGGCCGGTTTGGCTGGACGACGCCGCGCGGAGGCAGCACCGCCGGGACGACGGGCGACGTCGGCACAGCGAGAGCTTGCTGACCAACGACGACCGTCGACGTTACTAGAACCAGCTCAGAACCTTGATCAAAGCTCTGGACTGGTGGGCGACGGACGAGTCGACCTGTACGCCGGATTAAGATCATCGCACCCCCGTTGACCAGGGGCGGAGCCTGGCGAAGGCCGCTGTAGGCCGTCGCTAGGCCGTCAGAGCCACCTCGAAGCCATCATCGAGCCGCCGACGGCCGGACCTCGGCGGGGTCGACGTCCCACCGGAGAGCGCTGCCGAACGGGTGATCGCCGACGACCGTCACCGGGTAGACGTGACCGTAGGCCCGCTCACCTCGGTGCCGCATCGAGTGGTCGCCCTCCTCCCAGCCGACCCCGAGGACGGTGCAGCCGGAAACCTCGATCGGGACGACACGCAGCGGATGGTTTGCGGCGGAACGAACGAAGTTGTCGAAGTCCCGGTCGACCCACGAATCCAAGGCGACGGCGTCGCCCAGGACCATGCCGCATCGATCGGCCGGCAGGTCACCGAGCAGCCGGCTGGACGTATCTCCGCCGAGCCGAACCTCAAGCATCGTGATGGCCGGCGCGCCGAACCACGGAGACGGCTGGGTAGCCGCCAGCACGGGGAGACGACGCCCGGGGTCGACAGGTACGGCGACCGCTTCGAACAGCCATTCGTGGATGTGACCACCACCGGTGGCAGCGACAGCCCTTGCGCGATCGGAGAGCCGCTCTGCGACGTCCGGCCAGATGTAGTCGAGGTGACTGACCGTCGCGAGAACCAGCACACCGGATGGGGCCGCGATGGCGCCCAACTCAACGAGTTCCACCCGGATGAGTCTGGGCCCGGGGTAGGCCGCTGTCACGGACGCGTTTCCCCAGCAGCCGAGCCGAACAGGCTGTCGATCGCGTTCCGGGTGCGTTCCTCGCTGGCGGCATCAGATGGGTGTAGACCCGGAGCGTGAAGCCGGGGTCGGAGTGCCCGAGGTAGGAGGCGAGGGCCTTGATGCTCTCCCCCGCGTCGAGCAGCGCCGAGGCGTAGAAGTGGCGAAGCGCGTGCATCCCGGTCGCCCGGGTCGGGACGATGCCGGCCGCTTCCACCGCTGGACGCCAGCTCTTGCCGTCGAAGGTGGCCCGCTTGATCGCACCTCGTCGGGTGGTGGTGAAGATCAGAGGCACCGTCGCCCTCTCGTCGCTGAACGGGTCCTCCCAGGGCAGGGTGATCAAGGCACCGCGCCGCGCGGTGCGGGGCGGCAAGCCCGGCCGGCGGCAAGCCGCCCCGGCCGCCTACGGCGCCGGGGCGGTGAGCCACCGACAGCCGCCGGGACACCGCCCCACGGGTCGGAGATCTCAGCTCAGCGCGAGTTCGTCCGGGAAGCGCTCGTGTAGCGCGGCAACCGCATGCTTCAGGCAGTAGTCGAGGCTGTGACCGTCGACCCTGATCGAGGCACCAGCGAGCCGCTGACCCGAGATCACCACGGTCCAGGGCTTGCGCTCCCGCTCGCCATCAATCTTGACCAGCCCGACCAGACCCATCTCCCCCAGGTGCTCCAGCAGCTCCGGCACGCACTCATCCCACCGCATCCACGAATGGGACCACCAGAGGCCGCTACGGAAGCCAGCGGGTCGGCCTGGTCGTGCGTCATGGCTTCCGGCTGCCGCGCCAGTCCAACCCCGGGACTGGCTTGCCACCGAGTCACCGGGTCGCGGCGCCATCTCCACCGCCAGGAGGTGCCCGCCCCTCCCCCACAGCCGCCGGCTCGACTCCCGAGACCATCGAGCCCAGGCCGGGAGATGGCCACGACGTCACAGCGACCGGACCGAAGCCGAGGCCAGCTGAGCCAGCACTCAGGCCGTCTCCAGGCCGTCCCAGGCCGTGGCCAGGCCGTCAAACGCCACCCAACGATGACCAAGGTCAACCAACGGCACCAGACAAAGAACCAGCCCAGAGCCTTGATCAGGTCTCTGAGCTGGTGGGCGACGGACGAGTCGACCTGTACGCCGGATTCTGTGCCCGGCACGCCCGTAGGCGCACCGGCGGCGGCCATCCATCTCGGCCTGCCGTTGCCGGCAGGCTCCAGCGGCCTACCCGCAGACATCGGGCGGGCAGCCCTCAAGCGTCTGCGCGGGTCGTCATCTTGCGGTGACGGCCCTTTCTTGGCCTTGCTCCGGGTGGGGTTTACCGAGCCACCCCGGTCACCCGGGGTGCTGGTGGGCTCTTACCCCACCGTTTCACCCTTACCGTCCCGTTACGGGCCGGCGGTCTGTTTTCTGTGGCACTGTCCCGCGGGTCACCCCGGGTTGCCGTTAGCAACCACCCTGCCCTGTGGAGTCCGGACGTTCCTCGGCGACGGGCCGGAGCCCGTCGACGCGACCGCCCGGTCGACTCGTCCGTCGCGCCCTCATCCTAACGACGGACCCGCCGCGCCCATTTCCACCCCGCCCACCATCTCGTCCGCCACTTCGGGGAGGTGGCGGCATCAACCGGCCCGGGATACCGCCACTTCCCCGAACTGGCGCGATGCGCGCCCGAACGGGCGCGGTGCGCGTCCGAACTGGCGCGGTGCGCGTCCGAACTGGCGCGGTGCGCGTCCGAACTGGCGCGGTGCGCGTCCGAACTGGCGCGGTGCGCGCTCGCCGCCCGACCGACTAGCCTCGGGGGACCATGGATCTCTCCGACGCAGCGCTCCTGCTCGCCGCCGGTCTCGCCGCGGGCACTGTGAACGCGGTGGCCGGTGGTGGCTCACTGATCACGTTCCCGGCGATGATCGCCACCGGCCTGCCGCCGGTGGCGGCCAACGTCTCGAACTCGGTGTCGGTCTTCCCCGGGTACGTGGCGAGCGTGGCGGGCAGCCGGGTGGACCTGCCGCGCGGGCGGGAGCTGTGGTCGCTGCTGCCCACCGCCGTCCTCGGTACGATCGCCGGGTGCGCGCTGCTGCTGGCGACTCCGGCGCGCGCGTTCGAGCTGGTGGTGCCGTTCCTCGTGCTGGGCGCGACCGCCGTACTCGCGTTCCAGGGTCCGCTGCGTCGGCTGGTCGGCCATCCGGAACGGTTGGGCGCGCGCCGCCGTACCGTCACGGTCCAGACCATGGTCGCGCTCGGCACTGTGTACGGAGGCTACTTCGGCGCGGCCCTCGGGGTGATGCTGGTGGCCGGGTTGGCGCTGGTGCTGGACGCGACGCTGGCCCGGGTGTCGGCGGTGAAGAATCTGCTCTCGGCAGTGGTGGGGCTGACCACGCTCGTGGTGTTCGCCCTGTTCGGCCCGGTGAACTGGGCGGCCGTCGCGGTGGTCGCGCCGGCCACCCTGTTCGGCGGGTACGCGGGCGCGCGGCTGGCCCGCCGGCTTCCGCAGGTGGTGTTGAAGACGGTGATCGTGGTGTTCGGCACCGCCATCGGGTTCTACCTGCTGTGGCGCGCGCTGACCTGACGCCACCCGGCAAGACCGGACCCGTCAGTAGGCCTCCCCCACCGGCTCCTCCGGTGCGTGCTCGGCGCGGCGGGCGGCCCGGTTCCAGATGACCCGTTCGCCGTAGCCGGCCGCCATCAGGTGCCCGAACGCGAGGTACGCGAGCACGCCGGCGGCGAGCACCCCGAAGCCGACCCAGAACGGCAGCGCGAGGCTGTGTTCGGCCAGCTTGCCGGAGATGATCGGCGCGGGCGCGGCGGCGCCCCAGCGGACCAGGTTGAACGCGCCGGTGGCGACGCGCCGGTCGGCGGAGCCGAGCCCGAGCGCCAGGTCGGTCAGGTTGGCGTTGGCGAGGCCCATGAACAGGCCGGCGACGACGAGGACGACGAGCGACATGGCGGTGCCGGTGGAGGTGGCGAACAGGACCATGCAGACCAGCAGGCCGAGCAGTGCGACGCCGACTGTCTGCACCGCGCCGATGCGGTGGGCCAGCCGGTGCCCGATCAGCAGGATGCCGGCCGCCAGGCCGAGACCCCAGCCGGTGAACGCCAGGCCCAGCGGGATGACGTCGAGGCGCAGAAACAGCGGCGTGTAGCCGAGCACGACGAAGAAGACGAAGTTGTACGCGGCGGTGACCACGCACAGCGTCACGAACGCGGGTCTGCGGTAGGTGGCGAAGATCTGGCCGAGGCGTACCGGCTGTTGCTTGTTCGCCGGTTCGCGCAGCTTGCGGGCGGCGACGCCGAGCGCAAGCACCATGAACACGCCGCAGACGAAGAACGGCAGCCGCCAGCTCACCTCGCCGAGCAGGCCGCCGATCAGCGGGCCGACCGCGAAGCCGAGCCCGAGGGCGGTCTCGAACAGGCCGACCACCCATTCCCTGTCGTTCGCGAGGTTGACCAGCACGACCATGGCGGTGGCGAAGAACATCGCGTTGCCCAGGCCCCAGACGCCGCGCAGCACGGAGAGCTGCACGATGTCGTTGCTGAACGAGGCTCCGATGGCGGCCAGGCCGACGACCGAGACGCCGGTGACGAGCACCGGCTTGAAACCGAACCGCCCGCTGGCGAGCGTCGCCGGGATCATGCCGACGGCCATGACCGCGATGTACGCGGTGAAGAGCAGCTCGACCTGCCAGGCGGTGACGCCGATCGCCTCGCCGATGGCGGGCAGGATCGGGTCGACCACGGCGATGCCGGCGATCGCGAGGAACGCCACGAGCGTGGTGGCGTAGATGGCACTGCGGTTGGGCTCGGATCGGTGATCCACTCCGCAACCTCCCAGATAGCTGTATCGTACAGGTATTTTTCTTGTATCATACAGCTATGAGTGACGACGTCCACGCTCCCGAGGTCACCCTCGGCCGGATCGAAACCGAGGTCGCGTTGCTGATGCGCCTGGGTGAGGCCACCCGCCGGGGCACCGGCACGATGGAGCACCGGCTGCTGGACCGCGCCGCGTACGTGATCCTGCGCCACCTGGACGCGGCCGGCCCGCAGAACGTCTCGGCGCTCGCCGCGCGGCTGAACCTGGACGGCTCCACCGTCACGCGGCAGGTCTCCGCGCTCCAGCGCGACGGGCTGATCTCGCGTACCCCCGACCCGGCCGACGGGCGCGGCACGGTGATCTCCGCGACGGCGGCCGGGCTCCAGCGGATGGCCGCCGTCCGGGCGGCCCGCACCCGGTTGTACGGCGACATCCTCGCCGCCTGGCCCGAGGCGGACCGGGAGACGCTGGCGGACATGTTGCACCGCCTCAACGAGGCGCTCGACGCGCGCAACCGCCGCCGCTGAGGTGTTAGGAGGGGCCCCTTATTATGCAGAATGCGTTAATAAGGGGCCCTTCCTTTCACGCCACCGGCTCCCGCGCGGAGTCTCCGCGGTCGGCGGTCGCCGTCACGCGCGGGTCGCCCTCGTCGGCGAAGTAGTCGTCCGGCGTGGTGCCGTCCGGCCCGTCGGCCACCCTGGCGGCGCGCAGCACCAGCGTGAGCAGCGCGGCCACCACCAGGTTCACCAGCACCGCAACGATGCCCACGTAGATGGTCTTCGGCGTGTCGAGACCGAACTTCTCCAGCGGGAACGCCGATCCGGCGAAGTGCTTCTTTCCGGTCGCCGGGTTGCCGATCTGGTAGAGCATCCACATGCCCAGGCCCATGCCGGCCGCCCAGCCCGCGATCAGCGCGCCCCTGTGGAACCAGCGGGTGTAGAGGCCCAGCGCCACCGCGGGCAGCGTCTGGAGGATGATCACGCCGCCGATGAGCTGGAGGTCGATGGAGAACTGCGGGTCGAGGAAGACGATGCAGGCCACCGCGCCGACCTTCACCACCAGCGAGGTGATCTTCGAGACGTTCGCCTCCTGCGCCGGGGTGGCGTCCCGCTTCAGGTACTCCTTGTAGATGTTGCGGGTGAACAGGTTCGCCGCCGCGATCGACATGATCGCCGCCGGCACCAGCGCGCCGATGCCGATTGCGGCGTACGCGACCCCGGCGAACCAGTCCGGGAACTGCTGGTCGAACAGCAGCGGCACCACAGTGTTGCCGTCGGTCGTACCCTCCTTCGCGCCGGGCAACGGCTTCACGTTCGCCGCGATGGCCATGTAGCCGAGCAGCGCGATCAACCCCAGCAGCAGGCTGTACGCGGGCAGCGCGGACATGTTCCGCTTGATCACGTCGCGGTTCCGGCTGGCCAGCACACCGGTGATGCTGTGCGGGTAGAGGAACAGCGCCAGCGCCGAGCCGAACGCCAGCGTCACGTACTGGATCTGGTTGTTCTGGTTGAGCAGGATGCCGTCGCCGGGCGCGGGTGACGCCTGGAACTTCGCGTCTGCCGCGTCGAAGATGGCGCCCCAGCCGCCGAGCTTGTACGGCAGCCAGATCACCGCGACCAGGATCACGATGTAGATCAGCGAGTCCTTGACGAACGCGATCAGCGCCGGGGCGCGCAGCCCGGACTGGTACGTGTACGCGGCCAGGATGGCGAACGCGATGATGATCGGCAGGTGCCGGGCCAGCGCGCTGTCCCCTGTGACGCCCATGGTCTTGAGCACCGCCTCGATGCCGACCAGTTGCAGCGCGATGTACGGCATGGTGGCGACGATGCCGGTGATCGCGACCAGCAGCGCCAGGATCGGCGAGCCGAACCGGTTGCGGACGAAGTCGGCGGGGGTGACGAATCCGTGCCGGTGCGAGACCGACCAGAGCCGGCACAGCACCAGGAACACCAGCGGGTAGATGACGATCGTGTACGGCACCGCGAAGAAGCCCGCCGCGCCGGCCCCGAAGATCAGCGCCGGGACCGCCACGAACGTGTACGCGGTGTAGAGGTCACCGCCGACCAGGAACCAGGTGATCCAGCCGCCGAAGCTGCGCCCGCCCAGTCCCCACTCGTCCAGGTGGGCCATGTCGGTCGGTCTGCGCCATCGGGCCGCCACGAATCCCATGGCGCTGACCAGCAGGAACAGCAGTGTGAAGACGATGATCTCGGTGAGGTGGTCCCGCCACATCAGCGGTCACCCCGCTTCTTGGTCATCTGGTAGACGAGCGTGGTGGTGCCGACGCCCAGCAGGATCCAGGCCAGTTGCAGCCAGTAGAAACGCGGGAAGCCGAACAGCCGGGGCGAGTCGGCGTTGAACAGTGCCGGGATCAGCGGCACCACGATCGGGATGAAGAGCAACCAGTTCCAGGGACTCTTGTCCTTCGCCCTGGATCGCGCCGTGTCGAGCGCCTCCGGTTCCGGTGCGGACATGTGACACCCCTCCGGGCATTCGTAGCGGGCCATGTGACGGCCGGAGGCTACGACCCTGTGACGGGGGTCACGTCCGATCGGGTGATGTCGATGCGCCGAACGGCCGCCAGCATGCGCCGAGCGGCCGTCAGACGTCCGTGAGGTGCGAGGTGTCGTTGACCGAGCGGACCGCGACGCCGCCGTCCGGGTACAGGTCCAGCACCGAGATGCCGGCCGTGTCCAGGTAGAGCCGGTGCAGGAACGCGTCGCCGGCGGCGAGCGCGTCGCGCAGCACCAGCTTGATCGGCGAGACGTGGGAGACCACCACGACCGTCTCCCCCGGGTACGCCGACCGCAGCCGGTCGACCGCCCGTCCGGTCCGCTCGGCGACTGTCACGAACGACTCGCCCCGCGGCGGCGCGACCCGGGTGGAGGCGAGCCAGGCGTCCAGCTCGGCCGCCCAGCCCTCGCGTACCTCGGCGAACGTGTGCCCCTCCCAGACGCCGAAGTCGCACTCGATCAGGTCGTCGTCGGTGCGTACCGGCGGGTTGCCGACCTGCGCGGCGACCGCCTCGGCGGTGGCCGTACACCTCGACAGCGGGGAACTGACCACTGCGGCGACGGACGGCGCCAGCGCGGCCACCCGGGCGGCGGTGGCCCGGGCCTGGGCCCGGCCGCGCTCGGTGAGCGGCACGTCGCCCCGGCCGGAGTAGCGCTTCTGCACGGTGCGCTCGGTCTCGCCGTGCCGCACCAGGATCAGCCGGGTGGCCTCCTCGGTCGGGCGCGGCTCCCAGGAGGCGGGCATGGTGGCCGGGTCGGTGCCGGTGGCGCGCACGACAGTCGCCTCCCGCGCCTCGGCCGCCGCCGCTGCCGGTGCGGCGCCGGAGGCGGCGGCGTCCATCGCCGCGTTGGCGAGCGCGTCGGCGTGCCGGTTGCGCTCCCGGGGCACCCAGGTGAAACGTACGGCGGCGAACCGGCTGACCAGCCCGGCCGCCTGGGCGGCGAGCGGACGCAGCCCGGGGTGCTTGATCTGCCAGCGGCCGCACATCTGCTCGACCACCAGCTTGGAGTCCATCCGCGCCTCGACCTCGGCCGCGCCCAGCTCGGCGGCGGCCTCCAGCCCGGCGATCAGGCCCCGGTACTCGGCCACGTTGTTCGTCGCCGTACCGATCGCCTCGGACCGTTCGGCCAGCACCTCACCGGTCTCCGGGTCGCGGACCACGGCGCCGTAGCCGGCCGGGCCGGGATTGCCCCGGGAGCCGCCGTCGGCCTCGATCACGACCGCGCGCGCCGCCACGACGGCTACAGTCCCGACTCGTTGGTCCGGACCATGATCCGCCGGCACTCCTCGCAGCGGACCACGTCGTCCGGGTCGGCCTTGCGGATACGGGCCAGGTCGGCGCCGGACAGCTCCAGCCGGCAGCCGCCGCAGCGGCCTCCGGTGAGCAGCGCGGCGCCCATGCCGGTGTCCTCACGGATCTTGTCGTAGAGACCGACCAGGTCCGACGGGAGGTCACCGGCGAGCGGCTGGCGGGAGGTGCGCTTGAACTCCTCCTCCTTGGCGATCTCCGCCAGGGTCTCGTCGCGGCGCTGCTCGGTCGCGGCGCGGCGCTCACGGGCCTCGGCGAGCCGGCTCTCGATGCCGTCGAGCACACCCTGCGCGGTCTCCCGCTGCTCCATCAGCTCCAGCTCGGCGTCCTCCAGGTCGCTCTGCCGGCGGTTCAGCGAGACCAGCTCGTGCTGGATCGCCTCCAGCTCGCGGGCCGGGCCGCTGCCCGAGGCCAGCCGGGCCTCGTCCTTGCTCTTGCGCGCGCGCACCTGGTCGACGTCCTTCTCGATCCGGGCGATGTCCCGGTCCAGGTCGTCGACTGCCACCTGGGCGCGGACCCGCTCGTCCTCCAGCGCGGACAGCTCACGCGCCAGGGCCTCCAGCTCGGCGCGCTCCGGCAGGGTGCGGCGGCGGTGCGCGAGCTGGGCCAGCGCGGTGTCGATCGCCTGGAGGTCGAGCAGGCGGCGCTGCACCTTCGGGTCAGCCTTCACGTCGGGGCTCCTTGTCGTCCGGCCGGGGCGCGGCGGCGTGCACGGTCCACGGGTCGGTGTCCAGGTCGGACACCACGGTCTCGACGTCCAGCTCGGCGGCCAGGTAGGCGGCCAGGTCGTCCAGCCAGGGTCGCTCCGTCGCCCAGTGGGCGGCGTCCAGCAGCGCCGGGCCACCGGCGGCGAGGTGTTCCCCGGCCGGGTGGTGGCGCAGGTCCGCGGTGAGGAACGCGTCCACCCCGGCCGCGGTCGCCTCGGCGAGGAAGCCGTCCCCCGAGCCGCCGCTGACGGCGAGGGTACGAACCATACGCCCGGGATCCCCGGCGGCGCGAACTCCCCAGGCGGTGACCGGGAGCACGGCGGCGGCCAGCCGGGTCAGCTCGGCGAGCGTCATCGGGGTGGGCAGCTCGCCGATGCGGCCGATGCCCCGGCCGGGCCCGGCGGCGGGCGAGCCGGGGCGGGGCGGGTGCAGCGGACGCAGCCCGGTGAGCCCGAACCGGGCGGCGAGCGCGTCGGAGACCCCCGGGTCGGCCACGTCGGCGTTGGTGTGCGCCACGTGCAGCGCGACGTCCGCCTTGATCAACCGGTGCACGATCCGGCCCTTGTACGTGGTGGCGGCCACCGAGGAGACGCCGCGCAGCAGCAGCGGGTGGTGCGCGACGATCATGTCCGCGCCGGCGTCGAGCGCCTCGTCCACGGTCTCCGGGACCACGTCCACCACGCAGGCGACCCGGCGTACCGGGTGGTCGGGCTCGCCCAGCACCAGGCCGACCCGGTCCCACTCCTCGGCCCACGCGGGCGGGTAACGGCGGTCCAGGGCGGCCACCACGTCGGCGACGGTGTGCGGCGATCCGGTTGTGCTCACGGGCGGCCAGCTTACCGGCGTCCGGGCCGGTACACGCCGACCGTCGCCGGGCGCGGCCCCCGGCGTCTGCCGAGGGCCGTGCCCACCGCGCCTCTCAGCCGACCGGGGCGACCGGCCGGTCCGCGCCGCGCAGGGCGGCCAGGCCGGCGTCCCAGGGGAAGGCGTCCGCGCGCCGGTCCCCCGTGCCGGGCGGGTGCAGGCGTACGACGTGGTCGCCGAAGACCATCCGGACGCCCCACTGCACGAGCCGGTCCAGGCTGGCCCGGAACGCCGGGTGCGCGGCCATCGCCTCGTTCGTGTACGGGACGGCAGCGATCGGCACCCCCATCCCCTGCGCCTCGATCAGCAGGCCCAGCGCCAGGGTGTCCGTGATGCCGACCGCCCACTTGTTGATCGTGTTGACGGTGGCCGGGCACACCAGCATGGCGTCGGCCGGGGGCAGCACGTCCGGGTCACCCGGGTTCTTGTAGTGCGTACGGACCGGGTGGCCGGTCTGCCGGGCCAGCTCCGTCCGGTCGACGAACTTCGCGCCGTCCGGCGTGGTGACCACACAGACCGTCCAGTCCTCACGCTGGGCGAGGTCGACCAGCCGGCCGACGTGACGGGCCAGCGGCGAACCGCAGGCGATGACGTAGAGCACCCGCCGGTGCCCGTTGGCGGTCTTCGGACCGCTCATACTCCGACTCCCATGTGCTCAGCCAACTCCGCGATCGGCGGAGGCGGCGCACCACGTGTGCGACGGAGAATCTCGGACATCAATTCGTGCGCTATCGGCCGACACCGGATCTCGGAGGGCGCGAGCCGGTCACCGCGCAGCAGCATGTCCCCGGCGTTGGCGACGTCACCGATCTGGGAGTAGCCGCGGGCCAGGTCGAGCAGGTGGTGCGCGCGCCGCTCCGGCAGCAGCGCGTTGAACGCCGGCTCGGACAGCCGCATGTGGGTCTCCACCGCCCGGCCGCCGTCGCCCAGCTCGACCGCGGCCGCCGCGCGGTGCAGCTCCAGGTTGGTCGGGCCGAAGGAGGTCCAGTAGTGGTTGTGGTCGCCGCCGAGCATGGTGGCCGCCTCGCCCGCGCCGGCCAGCAGGTCGTCCACTGTCGCCGAGTCACCGATCCGGGCGGCCGCCATCGCGCCCTGGAGCAGCAGCATCCCGTACACGGAGAGCCGTTCCGGCCGGACGTCGTTGTCGCCGCCGGGCGCGAGCCGCCCCGCGATGCGGACGTTCAGCTCCAGCGCCGGGCGGGGGCGGCCCATCGCGACGAGCGCGTTGCAGACGCGCGTGGTGGCGATGCCGGCCAGCAGCGGGTCGTCGGCCCGCTGGGCCACCGCCATCGACCGGTCGGCGGCGAGCCAGGCGAGGTCGCACTCGCCGAGCTTGCGCAGCACCGAGGAGGCGATCTGGTAGACCTGCCCGAGCAGGTGGGCGGCCTCGCGTACCTGGTCACCGGCGGCGTAGCCGGCGTCCGCCGCCTGGGCGTCGCGCAGCAGCTTGGGCAGCGCGCGGGTGAGCATGCCGTAGCGGCCGTACTGGTAGGTGAGCCAGGCGTGGTTCACCGCCTTGCGCATGTCGGCCAGCGGCGGGGGGTAGGGCGCCGCGTCGAAGTAGGCGCTCATCGAGTCGTACCGCTCCAGGGCGGTGCGGATCTCCTCCACCTCGACCTGGTCGATGCAGTTGAGCGCGTCGGTACGCCGCTCCGGGTCCTTGCCGTGCAGCAACTGCACGTCGATCTGGAGGATGTCGGCGATCTCGTAGAGCACGGAGAACTTGTCCAGCCGGCGGACGCCGCGCTCCACCTTGTCCACCCAGCTCTTGGACTTGCCGAGCCGGTCGGCGAAGACCTGCTGGGACATCTTGCGGCGGCTCCGCCAGTACGCCACCCGCCGGCCTATGGGCAGTTCGTCCATTCCCGCTCCCTCCCCCTCACGGCGCCGGCCGGTCCCCCCACGTCCCTCAGGCTCGCGCCGATCGCACAGGTTGTGCGTCCACCGTCCAGCCAGTTCTCGTAGTTTTCGTGCAAGTTGCACCGACCGTTAGTCACCTCAACGAGCGTGGGTTACGGCAGTGACGGCTTTCGACGTGTGGCTTGTGGACGGTTCGGCGGGACCAGAGGGGACGACAGACATGTGGAGGAACGTCCGACCGCGCGTCGCTCACCTCTCGCCGCTGGAACGGGTCCGGCTGCGCCGCGTCGCGGTGCGGTACGCGCTGCACGGCTGGCCGGTCACCCCCGGCGCCTGCCTGGCGAACAGCCGCTTCGTCTGCGGGCGGGCCGGCTGTCCCACAGTGGGCTGCCACCCGGCACTGGAGGACTGGGAACACGCCGCCAGCGCCGACCCGGCCCGGGTGGCCACCTGGTGGCGTAACCGCCCGCACGGCATCCTGCTGCCCACCGGCCGCGCCTTCGACGTCCTGGAGGTCGCCGCCCACCTGGGCCGGCAGGTCCTGGAAGCGGTCGCCACCCACCCCGCCGGCTTCGGCGTACGCGGCCCTGCGCTGGTCACCCCGACCGGCCGCTGGATGTTCCTGGTACGCCCCGGCGACCCGCTGCGGCCCGAGCTGGAGCACTGCTTCCACGTGGTACGCCACGGACCCGGCTCGTGGATCCCCGCGCCACCGACCCGGCTGCCCGAGGGGACGGTGCGCTGGGTGGTCGCGCCCGAGCAGGCCCGGTGGCAGCTACCCGACTCGTACCTGGTGCAGAACGCGCTGATCGCCGCGTTACGGGCGGCCGGGGTGACGCTCGGCGCCGACCTGTTCCCCGGTCATCTCCCGCTGCCCCGCCGCGGCCGCTGACCTCCCAGCACCCGGCCGGTGCTTCCGCAACGCGTGCTCCGACGCCGAGCGTTCTCCCTGGTCACAGCGGGTCCGGTGACCCGGACGGGTGGCCGACAGCGACCTCCCCGGCACCGGGCTCGTTGTTCCTGGCGAGGGCGCGTCCGCGCCAGAGCGGGGGTTTGACCATGTCCAGGGACGACGCTGCCCGCCACACCGGCGGTACCGAGCCGGCGCGGCCCCGCCGCCGCCTGCACCCGTGGGCCTTCACGCCGCCGCGCCCCGGCCGGACGACAAGGAGCCCCGACGTGAAGGCTGACCCGAAGGTGCAGCGCCGCCTGCTCGACCTCCAGGCGAGCGGG
>NZ_LEKG01000269.1:0-6392 GCF_001029515.1 Micromonospora sp. RV43
CCCCAGGCGGGCCGTCGCGGCGGCGGTGGCGGGACGGCGGCGGAACCGCTCCAGCGGGGCGCGGGCGCGTCGATCCGGGTCGGATCGGGGGTGTTCTCCACGCGGGTCGGGTCCGGCGTGTTCGCCGACGGCATGCGGTCTTGGGCGTTCTCGACCTTGGTGGGGTCAGGCGTGGCCGCGGCCCGGGGCGGCTGCGGCGCGACGTCGATCCGGGTCGGATCCGGCTGCCGCCCGGTCCGGGGAGTGGGTACGGGCGTGGTGCGGCCCGGAACCGCCGCGGATCCCCGAGCCCGGGTGACCGGTACGGGCGGAGTGCCGCCCGGCGCTCCTGCGTCGGCAGTCGGAGCCTCGTCGGTAGGCGCGTCGGCCGGCATTCCGGCGTTGCCGGAGAGGGCGTCGGCGGTCGTCGCGCTCGCCTGGGGGCCGGCCTTGCCGGTGGCGGCGGCGTCGTCGGCCGGTGGGTGCGGGCTCGCGCCGTCGAGCGGGGCGGTGCTGGCCGGGTCCGCCGGTTCGGCTGCTTGGTCCCGCCGTGCCGGTTCAGCCTGCTCGGACGGTTCCGGGCGGTCGTCCCGCAGCGCCTGCTCGGCCGGCTCGTCCGGCCGCGCGGGTCCGGCCTGCTCCGGCTGCTCGCTGGGCTCGCTGTCGGCGGCGCCGGACGGCTGGTCGGCCGCCGTCGCGCCGGGGGTCCGGTCGTCGGCGGCCGCCGACGCGCCGGGGGTCCGGTCGTCGGCGGCCTCCGGTGTGCCGGACGGGGACGCCGGAGCCGAGGCGCCGGTGGCGTCCTCGGTGTCGACGGCGGTCGCCGGCTCGGTGACGGACGGCATCTCGGCCCCGTCGGCCGGCCGGTCCGCCCCCGGCTGCGGCTGCGGCATCGCGGCTGTCTCCTCTCGGCCCGTTGCGAGGTTAGTACCGCCCCGCCACCCGGGACGAATCCCGCCCCGCTCCCCGCCCTCACTCCGGTGATCAAGGAGTTCGTGTCCCGTGGGAGCTCGGGGGAGTCCGCAAACTCCTTGATCAACGCGGCGGACACGGGCGCGGGCGCGGGACAGGGCGGGGACACCGCGTACGCTTGGGCATCATGAGTGCCCCGTCCACGACCCCGCGTCCCGCCGCCGCCAACTCGGTCTGGCCCCGGCTGGAGCCGTTGCTGCCGCAGGTGACCAAGCCCATCCAGTACGTGGGTGGAGAGCTGGGAGCCGTGGTCAAGGACTGGGACGCCGCGACCGTCCGGTGGGCGCTGATGTATCCGGACGCCTACGAGGTGGGCCTGCCCAACCAGGGCGTGCAGATCCTGTACGAGGTGCTCAACGAGCTGCCCGACGTGCTGGCCGAGCGGACGTACGCGGTCTGGCCCGACCTGGAGAAGCTGATGCGCGCCCACGGCGTGCCGCAGTTCACCGTCGACGCCCACCGCCCGGTGCGTGACTTCGACGTGTTCGGCGTCTCGTTCTCCACCGAGCTGGGCTACACCAACCTGCTCACCGCGATCGACCTGGCCGGCATTCCGCTGCTCGCCGCCGACCGCACCGACGCCGACCCGGTGATCGTGGCCGGCGGGCACGCCGCGTTCAACCCGGAGCCGATCGCCGACTTCGTCGACGCCGCGGTGCTCGGCGACGGCGAGGAGGCGGTGCTGGAGATCACCGCCATCGTCCGGGAGTGGAAGACGGAGGGCTCCCCGGGCGGCCGCGACGAGCTGCTGCTGCGGCTGGCCCGCACCGAGAGCGTGTACGTGCCGCGCTTCTACGACGTCGACTACCTGCCCGACGGCCGGATCCAGCGGGTCGTGCCGAACCGGCCGGACGTGCCGTTCCGGGTGCACAAGCGCACCACCATGGACCTGGACGCCTGGCCGTACCCGAAGAAGCCCCTGGTGCCGCTCGCCGAGACGGTCCACGAGCGGTACGCGGTGGAGATCTTCCGGGGCTGCACCCGCGGCTGCCGGTTCTGCCAGGCCGGCATGATCACCCGCCCGGTGCGGGAGCGGTCGATCACCACCGTCGGCCAGATGGTCAAGGAAGGGCTGGAGTTCTCCGGCTTCCACGAGGTCGGCCTGCTGTCGCTGTCGTCGGCCGACCACTCCGAGATCGGCGACATGTGCTCCGGCCTGGCCGAGCAGTACGCGGGCACGAACGTCTCGCTGTCGCTGCCGTCGACCCGGGTGGACGCGTTCAACATCGACCTGGCCCAGGAGCTGTCCCGCAACGGGCGGCGGACCGGTCTGACCTTCGCGCCCGAGGGCGGGTCGGAGCGGATCCGCAAGGTGATCAACAAGATGGTGTCGAAGGAAGACCTCATCCGTACGGTGGTCACCGCGTACTCCAACGGCTGGCGGCAGGTGAAGCTCTACTTCATGTGCGGCCTGCCCACCGAGACCGACGAGGACGTCCTCGAGATCGCCGACATGGCGCACGAGGTGATCCGGGCCGGCCGCGCGGCCACCGGGTCGAAGGACATCCGCTGCACGGTCTCCATCGGCGGGTTCGTGCCGAAGCCGCACACCCCGTTCCAGTGGGCCTCGATGGAGCGGCCGGAGGTCATCGACGGCCGGCTCAAGCTGCTCAAGCAGGCGATCAACAGCGACCGGTCGCTGGGCCGGGCGATCGGCTTCCGCTACCACGACGGCGAGCCGTCGCTGATCGAGGGCCTGCTCTCCCGGGGCGACCGCCGGGTCGGCGCGGTGATCCGCAAGGTCTGGGAGAACGGCGGCCGGTTCGACGGCTGGAGCGAGCACTTCTCCTACCAGCGGTGGGTGGACGCCGCCACCGAGGTGCTGCCGGCATACGGCGTGGACCTCGACTGGTACACCACCCGGCAGCGCGAGGAGCTGGAGGTCCTGCCCTGGGACCACCTCGACTCCGGCCTGGACAAGGACTGGCTCTGGCAGGACTGGCAGGACTCGCTGTCGGAGTACGAGCAGGACGACTGCCGCTGGACGCCCTGCTTCGACTGCGGCGTCTGCCCGTCCATGGACACCGAGATCCAGATCGGCCCGACCGGCCGCAAGCTGCTGCCGCTCACCCCGGTCAACGGGCTGAAGCTGCCCGCAGCAGCCCAGGGCTGACGCCGCCCGCACTCACCGGAGCGCGGGAACCCGACCGGGTTCCCGCGCTCCGTCGTCCTTCCCGGTGACCGTCGCGGTACGCGGGGTGGGGGTGCCCCGACTGGTCCTTCCTCGATACGCTGCGTCCGTAATGGACCGGCCGGGGCCGGCAGCGGGGAGGACAGGCAGCATGGGCATCAATCCGCCGGACACCGGCGATCTGCACGTCAGCGTCGAGGACCTGGATGCGGCGGCCGAGTACATCGAGCGCCTCAAGCAGTACGTCGAGGACACCATCTCCTGGGAGATGGAGCGCATCAAGGAGCGGATGAAGGGCGACAGCGGCAACGCGCAGACGGTGCCCAACGGCACCCCGTTCGGCGCGTACGAGGACGCCCGGATGCAGTGGCAGGCGCTGACCACGTCCACCGCGAGCATGGAGGCCCACCTCAAGGCCATCTCCATGAAGCTGGCCGGCCTGAAGCAGGGCACACAGGACATCGCCAAGGCGTTCCGCGACGCCGAGGCCCGCAACGCGGCCAACGGCAAGGACATCGAGCGTCTGCTGGAGTCCGCGGCCCCGCCGCCGGACGCCGGGCAGCAGCCCACCTACCCGTACACGGCCTGAGGGGGAGACGGTCATGGCAGGAGGCACCTGGGAGCGTTGCGTCCGTGAGGTGACGCTCTCGGCGGACCCGGAAACCGTCGGATCGGTCGGCGCGGGCTGGAAGAACCTCTCCACGGCGCTCGGCCACCTACGCGACTCGCTGGTGGGCCGTTCGTTCGTCGGCCCGATCGCGGCCGGCCAGGAGCGCCCGCACACCGGCGGCCTGCCCGGGATGCTCGCCGGCTGGAAGGGCAGCGGCGGCGACGCGTACCGCGAGCACCTGTCCGAGATCGGCAAGGACATCGAGGAACTCATCACGCACGCCAGCAACGTCAGCGGCGCGCTGTCGCGGATCGAGGGCGACATCCGTACGGCGGTGGCGAGCATCCCGATCCCGCTGATGGACAACTTCGGCTGGAACGAGTGGAGCCTGCCCGGCGGCACCGAGCTGGACGACGCGCGCGACGGTGAGAGCCAGTCCGGCTTCCTCGCCGCGCTGCGCAGCGACTACCAGGGCAACCAGGCGTTGTACGCCGACGGCGCGTTCCGCGACAAGGCCGACGACCTCGAAGCCACCATGAAGATCGACGGCAACGCCAGCGACCAGAAGCGGGGCGGCTGGTGGGACACCAAGTCGCACCTCGACAACTGGTACCGCGACAACCAGCAGGCGGCCAACAAGGCGATGTCGCCGCTGCCGGCAGCGGTCGAGGCCGAGCGCCCCAAGCTGGCCGTACCCCGCCCCACGGACAGCGAACTGGGCGACGGCTACCGCGGCGACCCGCGGGTTCCCCCGACGGGTGTGCCCGGCGGCGGCCTGCCGGGTGGCGGCGCGCCCGGCGGCGGCATGCCCGGCGGTGGCGGCCCCATGCCGTCCATCGGCAGCACCGGCATCGGTGGTGGCACGCCCGGCGGCGGTTCGTTCACGCCGCCCCCCGGTGGACCCGGCGGCGGCATCCCCGGCGGCGGCACCTACACCCCGCCGACCACCGGGGGGATCCCCGAGCTCGGTGGCGCGCCCGGCTCGGGCACCCCGGAGTACGGCAGTGGTCTGGCCGGCGCGGGCGGGCCCGGCACGATCACCGTAGGCGGGCCGGGCACGCTCGGTCTGGGCAGCGGTGGCGCGGGTGGACTGAGCGCCGGTGGCGGCGGCTTCGGTGGTGGTGGCGCCGGCCTGGGCTCGGCCGGCGGGATCGGCGGCGGTGGGATCGGCGCGGCCGGCGGCATGGCCATGGGCGGTCTGCCCGGCATGGTCGGCGGCGGCAACGGCAAGGTTCCGCCACTGACCAGCGCGGCCAGCGCGTTGAAGGCCGCGGCCGCGGCGGGACCGGGCGGCGCGGGCGGCGCGCGTGGCGGGATGGCCGGCGCCGGGATGATGGGCGGCGGAATGATGGGCGGTCACGGCGGCGCCGGTCACGGCGGCGACGCGGCGGGGCACTCGTCATGGTTGACTGAGGACGACGATCCGTGGGGTGCCGGTGACGGTGCGTCCCCGGGCATCCTGCGATGAGGACGGACGGATGAAGGTGCACGTCGGCGCGCTCCGGCCGGTGACGGCCGGTCTGCTTGCCGGACTGATGCTGCTGGGTGCCGCCCAGCCGGCGGTCGCCGCGCCGCGCCGCGCCGAGCAGTGGTATCTGGACGAGCTGCGGATCGACCGGGCGCATCAGATCTCCACCGGGCGGGGCGTCGTCGTCGGCGTGCTGGACACCGGTGTGGACGCCGGGCACCCCGACATGCGGGGCCGGGTCCTGGCCGGTGGGAGCACCCGTGACTCCGGCGACGGCCGGCGCGACCCGGACGGCCACGGCACCCACATGGCCGGGATCATCGCGGCCAACGGGACCGGGGTGGTCGGCATCGCGCCCGACGCCCGGATCCTGCCCATCCGGAAGCCCGTCGGCGCGGCGGCCACCAAGGACGACTCCGCGACCGGCATCCGGATGGCCGTCGACGGCGGTGCGAAGGTGCTCAACCTGTCGTACGGCGGCGCCGGGCCCGTGGAGGAGGTCGAGGAGGCCGCGATCCGGTACGCGCTGGAGCGCGACGTGGTCGTGGTGGCCGCCGCCGGCAACGTCCGGCAGGCCGGCCCGGACGTCGTCTCACCCGCCAAGATCCCCGGCGTGATCGCGGTGACCGGCACGGTCCGGGGCGGGGGTTTCTGGTCCGGATCGGCCCAGGGCCCGGAAGCGGTGATCGCCGCGCCCGGCGACGAGGTCTACAACATCGGCCCGGACCGGGGCTACGGCTGGGGGGACGGCACATCCGACGCCGCCGCCGTCGTCTCCGGCGTCGCGGCGCTGATCCGGTCGAAGCACCCGAAGCTCTCCGCGCCCGACGTGATCAACCGAATGATCCGTACCGCCCGGGACGCCGGGCCGCCCGGCCGCGACCCGCGGTTCGGCTTCGGCCGGATCGACCCGGTGGCGGCGCTCACCGCAGACGTGCCGTCGGTCTCGGCGAACCCGCTGCTCGGGGCCGCCGCGCCGAGCGCGTCCGCGCCACCGGCCGCCGCCGAGGACGACAACTTCGACGTGACGAAGTACGGCGACCGGGGCGGCCCCACCGACCAGCAGGTGATGGTGATCGGCATCGGCATCGCCGTGGCGCTCGTGGTGCTGCTGGCGCTCGTGGTGTTCCTGATCTGGAACCGCCGCCGTCACCGGCGTGAGCTGGCGAAGGTCGGCTCGATCCCGGACGAGGCGCTGGACCGGATGGACGCCGGTGGGCAGGGCCTGCCGG
>NZ_LEKG01000270.1:0-6342 GCF_001029515.1 Micromonospora sp. RV43
CCGTTCCCCCGGGACGGCCACCGGCACGTCCGCCACCTGCCCTGACACCGGCCCGCCGCTGCTCTCACGGGCCGAGCAGGCGCAGCAGCAGCCGCGGCTCGCCCGGCCACGCGTCGAGCAGCACCTGCCGGGGCACCTGCCGGGCGGCGTAGCGCAACGCGAGCGCCACCACCACGATGTCGTCCAGCGGGCCGATCACCGGCAGGAACTCCGGGATCAGGTCGATCGGGCTGGCCACCCAGATTCCGGCGACCACGATCGCGACGCGGGCACGGCGGGGCACCCGCGGATCGCGGCGAAGCCGTCGTACCGCTGTCACGCAGTCGGGCACGAACGCGGCCAGATCGCGCAGGATCCCCGGCGGCAGGCGCCGGGCCAGCAGTACCAGGACCGCCCAGCTCACAATCAGGCAGACCGTCGCCACCGCGAGTCCGATGAGCCAGTCGCGCACGCCGTCACCCCTCTCCCCGGGGGCACGCTACGCCGCAGTCCTGCCCGGCGCCCGGGAACAGCCCGGCCCCGTTCGACGCTGACCCTTGTCGGACGGCGGCGGATACCGTGGGTACGGGAGGTGACGGCGGTGACGACAGACTGGGAGGCCGCGGTCGAGGCGCAGATCCGCTCGGCCCAGGAGCGCGGCGAGTTCGACAACCTGCCGGGCGCCGGCAAGCCCATCCCGGGGCGTGACATGCCCTACGACGAGGGCTGGTGGATCCGCAGCTTCATGGAGCGCGAGCAGATCCCGTCCGACCTGCTGCTGCCCACCCCGCTCCAGTTGCGCCGCCGCATCGAACAGCTCCCGGCCGAGCTGCGTGACCTGCCCACCGAGGAGGCCGTCCGGTCGTACGTGGCGGCGCTCAACACCGAGGTGGTGGCCTAGCTGCGTACCCCGACCGGGCCACGCGTGGTGGTCCGCCCGGTGAACGTCGACGAGGCGGTGCGCCGCTGGCGCGCCGATCGGGAACGCGCCGCGCCGGGCGTCACGGCACCGGAGTCGCAGCGTGCCGCCTCGGCCCGGCCGCGCCGTCGCTGGCGCTGGTGGCGTCGCTGAGAGCGCTCAGGGAAGCGCCGCCTGCCAGGTCCACGCGGTACGCCGCGGCCGGTCGCCGAGCGGCGTGCGGCCGGTCAGCCACAGCAGCACCGGCACCGGGTCGCCGCCGGGGGCGTCGGGGAACAGCCGGCGCACCACGCGGGCACACGATTCGGCAGGTGGCGACCAGTCCAGGCCGAGCCCTCGGGTCAGGTCGTGCGTGTGCAGCAGGATCTCGGCCACGCCCATCGCGGCGAACCCGCCCGGATCGCAGGGGCCGAAGTGCCACGCCCGGTCGTCCGGGCTCGCCGCGTCGATGGTGGCGGCGAGCATCCCGGCCGCGGCCGCCGCGACAGTGAGCACCTCGGCGGGCGCGGCGTCGGCGCGTACCCGCAGGTCGAACGGGAGGTAGCCGCCGTCGGGCCGGCCGGACACCTGACCGGCGTACGCGGCCAGGTCGTGCGCGACGTGCGCGGCGGCGGTCCAGCAGGACCAGTCCAGGTCGCCCGCGCGTACCGTCCAGTCCCGGTCGGCGGCGGGCCGCAGCACGGCGGTCATCGCGGCGGCGGCGGACCGGACATCCGCGCCGCTCACCTGCGCCGCACCCGCAGTACGCAGGTGAGCATCGGGAGCGTGAACTCCCCGTCTGCCGTCTCCGGCCGGCTCGCCAGGTAGGCGCGGATGCGGTCGAGTGCCTCCGTGCGTTCCCGTTCCGGCATGACCAGCATCCCGGCCCGGGTGGCGAGCGTCGCCACGAGCGAATCGGCGGTACGGCGCTGCCCGTGCGGGAACTCCGCCTGCTCGGGCGAGCCGAACCGGGCCTCGCCCGACTTCGGCAGGTGCATGGTCGCCGTCGCGGCGCGCCAGCTCGCGGGCGTGTCCCGGGGGCCGATGGCGGCACTTCCGCTGACCGCCGCGAGCCCCGCGACCCAGTCGACCCGGTCGTCCACGACGTTCCACAGTCCGGCCAGGACACCGCCGGGCGCGAGGACCCGGGCGATCTCCGGCCCAGCCACGGCCATGTCGAACCAGTGCATGGCATTGCCGGCGACGACGACGTCGACGGAGGAGTCCGGCAGAGGGATCGCCTCGGCGCTGCCGGCGAGCGCACGTACGTCCGGCAGTGTGCGGCGGAGTTCGGCGAGCATCGCCGGGTCCGGCTCCACGGCCGTGACGTCGTCGCTCACCTCGGCCAGGGTGGCGGTGAGCTTGCCGGTGCCCGCGCCGAGGTCGAGCACCCGTACGCCGGGTGCGGGTTCGAGGGCCCATCGCAGGGCGGCGTGCGCATAGTCCGGGCGGTGTTCGGCGTACGCGGTGGCCGCCGCGCCGAACGACGACGAGTGCCGGCGTCGTGCGTCTTCGTCCATCCGGTCACCCTATCGACGGCCGGCTCCCCCTTGACGCACGAACTGTGCTTCGTGAATAATCAATCGTAGTTCGAGGGGGAGTACCCGACGATCCACGCACCGCCGTCAGTACGGGCCCGGCCCATCCGGATCCCGGCGGTGCAGCCACCGCTGCGGGTGGCCCGGGGAGACCTTCGTCCAGCAGCGCCGGAACACCTCGGGTGTGCCGGCCCCGGGCGAAAGGTCCCCTTCGTCATGTCCGTGTCCTGGTGGATCTGGGCCGTACTCATGCTGGCGATCGCGGCGATGCTCGCCGTCGATCTGTTCCTGCACCGCGACAACCACGTCATCGGCTTCCGTGAGGCAGCGGTCTGGTCCGGCATCTGGATCGCCGCCGGCCTGCTCTTCGGTGTCGTCCTCTGGGCCTGGCAGGGCGGTGACGTGGCCGGCACCTACTACGCCGGCTACCTGATCGAGAAGGCGCTGTCGATCGACAACGTCTTCGTCTTCGCGCTGATCTTCACCTACTTCGCCGTGCCGGCCGCGTTCCAGCACAAGGTGCTGTTCTGGGGTGTCATCGGCGCCCTGGTCTTCCGGCTGGTCTTCATCTTCGTCGGCGCCGAGCTGCTCGAGACGTTCTTCTGGACCGCGTACGTGTTCGGCGCGTTCCTCGTCTACACCGGCTACAAGATGGCGTTCCGCCACGACGAGCAGACCCCGCCGGACCGCAACCCCGTCGTCCGGCTGGTCCGCAAGGTCATGCCGACCGACCCGGTCTATCACGGCGACAGGTTCTTCACCCGGGTCGACGGCAAGCGGGTGGCGACTCTGCTGTTCGTGGTCCTGATCGCGGTCGAGGCCACCGATCTGATCTTCGCCGTCGACAGTGTCGCCGCGATCCTGGCCATCACCACCAGCACGTTCATCGTCTGGACCGCCAACGCCTTCGCCATCCTCGGCCTGCGCAGCCTCTACTTCTGCCTCGCGGGGCTGCTGCGCCGCTTCGTGCACCTGCACTACGGCCTGGCCGTCCTGCTCGCCTTCGCGGGCGTCAAGTTGATCCTCTCGGAGACGCCGGTCGGCAAGCTGCCCATCCCGGTCACCCTCGGCGTGATCGTGGTGACGATCGCGGTGTCGATCGGGTGGAGCCTGCGCAGCACCCGGGGCGCCGGGGCGCTCGACGGCGCCGACTCCCCGGCGAGTTCGGCGCGCTGATCCTCCGCCTCCGCGGTACCGCCGCTGGAGCCCATGGGCGCACTACCATCTGCGCATGGGCTCCAGCGGGGCGTCTGTCGAAGCCGTCTTCTTCGGCACCACGACCGTCTACCTGTCCGACGGGGCGTCCGGCATCCTGATCGACGGCTTCCTGAGCAGGCCCTCACTGCTCCGCGTCGCACTGGGCCGCGTCGCCCCCGACCTCGGGCGGATCACCCGCGCTCTCTCCCGAGCCGGCGTCACCCTTCTCGACGCCCTCTTCGTCTCCCATTCCCACTACGACCACGCCATGGATGCCCCCGAGGTCGTCAAGCATCTCGGCGGACGGCTGTTCGGCTCCGAGTCGACTCTCAACATGGGACGCGGCGCGGGTCTCGCCGAGGAGTCGATGACGTGCATCGCGGACGGCGACGAGCACAGGATCGGCGCGTTCACCGTGCGCGTGCTCGCCGGCGTCCACAGCCCGGACAACAGGTTTCCGGGCACGATCGAGGCGCCGCTGGTCCCGCCGGTACGGGCGAGCAGTTACCGCGACGGCGGGTGCTTGTCCTTCCTCATCACCCACCCCGGCGGCTCACTGCTGATCCATCCGAGTGCCAACTTCGTGCCGGGCAAGTTCGACGGACTCGACGTCGACGTCCTCTACCTCGCGATCGGTGCCCTGGGGGTTCAGCCGCAGCGGTTCCAGAGCGACTACTGGCGGCACGTGGTGGAAGCGACGCGGCCCGGCCTCATCGTGCCGATCCACTGGGACAACTTCTTCGTGTCGCTGGACCGCAGGCTGCGCCCGCTGCCGGCGATCTTCGACAGGTTCGCCGTGACGAAGGCGTTCCTCGACCGCAAGAGTGAGGAGACCCGGATCCCCGTGCGGTTCCCCGAGCCCTTCGAGGTGATCAGGCCGTTCGCGAGGTAGGGCGCGCGGCCGTTGAGTTCACCGGCGGGGCGTCAGCGGAACCGGTCGACCGTGACGGGAACCATCCCCTGCCGGCGCACCTGCGTCGTCAGACCGTGCAGCAGCACACCGGCCGCTTCGTCGCGTTCCCCGAGAAGGTCGCAGGTCACGTCCAGTGCCCAGGCGGCACCTGCGGCGACCCGGCGCAGATCCCAGCGGAAGGCGTCGCCGGAGACCTGACGGCGTACCGCGCCCAGGATGCGCGTCTCGGGATCCGCCGGGTCGCCGGTGATCGGCATCTGCCAGGCCTCGCTGAGTGCCGCGAGACCGTCCGGGCTCAACTCGCCGGCGAACAGGATCCGGTAGACGCGCGTCTCGCGGAACCCTGGCCGGGGCCCGGAGTCGTTCAACCGCAAGGGGGACGGCGGCGGAGCCGGAGGGGTGCCGAAGCACTCCCGCAGCGCGCCTTCGTCCGGCAGATCCTCACCGCAGAGGTCCCGATAGAGCGCCGCCGCCGCGGACCGGCCGACGGGCGTCACCCGCTTGCGCAACGCGGCGTCCACGCGTAGGCGCCGGCTGGTGGCCGACGCCTCGTGCCAGCGGCCCTCGGAACGAGTCCAGCCACCGCTCACCAGCCCGGCGGAGGAGTGGTCCGCCGCGAGCAGGAACTCCTCGACCAACAGCCCTTCCGGCACGCCGACACCGTCGTACACCACGTAGTAGTGCAGCGCGGGAGGCAAGCCGGCCATCTGTCGCGCGAGGGAAGTCTTCGTCACACGTGGATTGTCGAGCAGTGCGGGAGCTGCCACCGTCCGGCTCGCCGAGGGCTTCGCCGACGCTAATTACCGGATTACCGGTAACACCAATTGTCTAATACGAACGGTCAAATAGGACGAATAGGTGGTGCACCATAATGACAGTTATGTGCGCGCACGCGATGCGGGAGCGCCTCGGCCCGTTTCGCCGACTACGGTGAGGCGGACGCATCCGAGAGGAGGCCGACGGCGATGCGGATCGCGGTTGCGGGAGCGACGGGCCGGATCGGGGCACTGACCGTCGCCGCGTTGGAGCGGCAGGGCCACGACGTCGTGCGCATCAGCCGCTCTCTGGGCGTGGATCTGACGACGGGCACCGGGCTGGACGAGGCGCTCGCCGGCGTGGAGGCGGTCGTCGACACGACGAACGTGGCGGCAGGCGATCGTTCCGAGACGATTGCGTACCTGGGCGGCCTCACGCGCAACCTGCTGGCGGCCGAGCGACGCGCCGGCGTACGGCACCACGTGCTGCTGTCGATCGTCGGCATCCACCGGGTCGACGACAACGCCCACTACGCGGGCAAGCGGGAACAGGAGCGACTGGTCGCAGGCGGGCCGGTGCCGTGGACGATCGTCCCGGCCACCCAGTTCCACGACTTCGCCGCCATGGTCACCGGCTGGACCGAACGCGACGGCGTCGCCACCGTCGCACCGCTGCTGGTGCAGCCGATCGCACCCCGGGACGTCGCCGACATCCTCGCCGAGGTCGCCGTCGGCGAACCGCGGGGACACCACGCCGACATCGCCGGACCTGCGACGGAGGATCTCGTCGACATGGCCCGGCGCACCCACGAGGCGCGGGGCCGCCGGATCCGGCTCGTTCCGACGTGGTCGGGCGTGTTCGGCACCTCGATGTCCGGCAACGTGCTGCTGCCGGGCGACGGCGCACGCATCGCGCCGACCAGCTTCGACGACTGGCTAGGGCGTGTCCTGCCGATCTTGTAGGGGTTGGTCGTTGACGATGTGTCGGTGGTGCGTCGTGGTGAGTTGACCGATGAGGCGTGGGCGGTGATCGCGCCGCTGCTACCGGAGCCGGGCGGTGCT